>CBKWLJ010000287.1:0-11639 GCA_966675205.1 uncultured bacterium | reverse complement strand
AAAAGGTCGTATAAACTGGCCTTTGTATCATACTTTGACCTATCCAGTCTATGCTGATTTCAATCACAGAGTATACAAACAATTTAGCCCGCAAATCCGCAAGGGAGAATATGACATTGTTCATGCCTTAACTCCAATGATGCCTAGGTATCCATTTAAGGCGATTAAGGCTTGTCAAAATACCCCTTTTCTCCTTGGTCCCGTTAATGGCGGCCTTCCTTTTCCAGAAGGATTTAAAGAAACCGCTAAAAAAGAGTCAGCTAACTTAAACTTCTTGAGAGCAGTAGGGCGTTCGTTAATACCCGGTTATATGGAAACCTATCAAAAAGCTGATCGAGTATTAGCAGGTTCGACGTTTACGTTGAATATGCTGAAAAAAAGCTTTGCTCTTCCCGATCGCAAACTCGAACTCTTCTATGAGAATGGCATTGATCAAGAGTTCTTAAATTCATCCCAAAGGCGTCCCCATAATGATAAAGTTAATCTACTGTTTGTCGGAAGATTAGTTCCTTATAAATGCGCGGATGTAGTCATTGAAGCCATTAGCAAGCTCGATCGAGATACTTTGAAGAAAGTTCATCTCACCATTGTAGGAGATGGCTCAGAGAAAAACCTTTTAGAACAGCAAGTTCAAAATCTGAACTTAGGCGCATCGGTTCACTTTGCAGGTTGGGTAAATCAGCAGGAAACACTTCAATACTACAATCAATCGGATATTTTTTGCTTTCCTTCTATTCGAGAGTTTGGGGGAGCTGTTGTGTTGGAAGCCATGGCTTGTGGTCTTCCTTGTATTGTGGCTGATAACGGAGGAATTGCAGAATATATTTCCGAAGAAAATGGCTTTAAAATCGAACCCATTTCCAAAGAATATCTCACAAAACAATTGACAGAAAAAATCCAGTTGCTTGTTAACAACAATCAGTTACGAGAAAGGATGTCAATTCAAGCGGTTGAGAGGGCACGAGAATTTGAATGGGGGCAAAAAGCCCAAAAAATTGTAGAAATGTACGAACAACTCATGATTGAGAAACATGGCTCACCCCTTCAGGAAGAACGAGAAGAGGTAATCAGAATTCCGGTGTCAAACCGTGCAGCATAACGAAAAATTATGAATGGTGAATTATGAATTATGAAATGATTTGCAATTGCTACGGGTTGGAATCCTCCACTAAGAAAAATTAGGGTTCTATATGAAGAGTCGAAACCTCTTGCGCCTGAATGCTTAATTCATAATTGATGCATTCATAATTCATAATTCTTGCCTGAATTGGGATAGCTGCTCTCAGATAAGCTGGCTACACTTCCTTTGAGTTGAGTGCTTGTTCAATTCTTACTTTTCACGGCATCCTTACTGACTGCGGGGGAAAAGGTTAAAGGGAAAAGGGATGGAAGAAATTGCAATTCCTCCTCCTTTCCCCTAAGGGAAAACGATACCCCAATCCTTTCCCCCTTCACATGCACCCCTATTAAGGATTTAGAACTTCCCGTGAAAAGTCAGGTTCAATTGCATGAGAGGCGAATATCTCAGTATTCAGGAGCCTGATGGGAAAACAATCCTATCAGGCTTTCAGCGTTTTCTGAAAATATTGTAAACTATTGTTAAGCAAGCGTTGAAGGGAGTAATCCTTATGACAAACCAAATTGGATTCGGGAAGGTTCAACCGCAGCAGCAGAAAGTAAAGAAAAGCAAAGCGAAACGGGTAGCGGCGGCACGGCAGTATGACGAGATGAAGAAGTCAGGATTGCCAGAATTTAATATCTACGTGCGTATCAAAGCACAGCCCAACTGGTTTCCCGTCGGTTCAATCGCGGTGAGTCGCAGTAGTCAAATTAGCAAAGCTGTGTTTGAGCAGGAAGAAGAATTGCTTAAGGGCGCTTTCCGTCTGTTTCCCAAACTGCGTAAGCACAAAAATCAATTGGAGTATGGTTATCGGCTCAAAGAGTATAACGATGAACCCATTCAGTTGGCGGTTCGTCCCCAACCTACGGCGGCGAACTGGATTCAATCTGCGGTTACTAGCGTCAAGGAGCGCTTTTCGTCACTAACTCAGCGTGCTTGAGATGTCAAGACTTTAGTCAGGGGGTTAACGCAACTTCAAAGTTACGGTTCCCCCTTTGGCAACCCCGATAAATTTTCTAGATAATCAATAAACAAGAGCATATTGGTTAGCGGTGAATCCCTGTTGTTCTGGGAATTATGTTCCTACATCCAAATAACTCAGTTCCTTGACGAGATGCCAACTCCTACAAGAGCAGCAAGCGCTATATTTACTCCTTTTTTGTGGAATCTTTAGCGATCGCATCATTGGGTTAACGAGAGTAAAGGTAGCACTTTTCTAATAACGCTGTAACCAAAACGCTCTTGGTAACGGTACTGAAGAGACTTTAAAAATGATTCTCAAGTGCAGGGATCACTGCTGAGTATTGACCTGAGTTCCAAAATTAGAAGCAACCTAACTATACGTGTCCGCAACGAAACATTACTTTATGATTGCTAAGGCAACTGTTACTGATAACCCGTTATTAATCGGCAAAGGACTGCCCCCCTTTGATGTCATTGGGCCAGAGCATGTGGTGCCTGCTATGACACAACTCTTGGCTGAATTAGATGAGGAACTTGCCACCTTAGAAGCGAACGTCACGCCAACTTGGAGCGGTTTGGTGGAACCGTTAGAGCGCTTGACAGAACGCCTCACTTGGAGTTGGGGAATCGTCACCCATTTGATGGGCGTCAAAAATAGCTCGGAACTCCGCACTGCCCACGAAACGGTACAGCCTAAAATCGTACAATTTTTTAATAAACTTAACCAAAGTCAACCCGTCTACAAAGCATTTAAAGCGTTACGAGAGGGCGATACTTGGAGCGGTTTGGAACCTGCACAACAGCGGATTGTAGAAGCGGCCATCCGAGACGCTGAGCTTTCTGGCGTAGGATTGGAAGGAGAAAAACGCGATCGCTTCAATGCTATCCAACTCGAACTAGCAGAAAATTCCACTAAATTCTCCAACCATGTCCTCGATGCCACTAAAGCCTTTAGCCTTACCCTAACCAGCAAAGAGGAAGTTGATGGCTTACCGCCTAGCTTATTGAGTTTGGCAGCACAAGCGGCACGGGCGGCTGGAGAGGAAGGTGCAACGGCTGAAAATGGCCCTTGGCGGATTACTCTGGACTACCCCAGTTATGTCCCCTTCATGCAGCACAGCACCCGTCGTGACTTGCGCTCAAAACTCTACAAAGCCTTTATTAGCCGTGCCTCTAGTGGGGAGTGGGACAACAACCCACTGATAGAGCGAATTTTGGAGTTGCGTCAGGAAAAAGCCCAACTTCTTGGTTTTAACAGTTATGCCGAATTAAGCCTCGCCAGTAAAATGGCTCCAACGGTTGAAGCGGTGGAGGCATTATTAGAAGAACTGCGTCGCGTGAGTTACGATGCAGCAGTTAAGGACTTAGAGGCATTAAAAGCCTTTGCCGCAGAAAAAGGCGCAGAAGTAGCCAACGACTTGAAGCACTGGGATATCAGCTTTTGGGCAGAACGTCTACGGGAAGAAAAGTTTGCCTTTAGTGATGAAGAGTTGCGCCCTTACTTCCCCTTACCACAGGTACTCGATGGCTTATTTGCCCTCGTGAAGCGGTTGTTTGGGATTACCGTCACAGCAGTAGATGGCGAAGCCCCAGTATGGCACAAAGATGTGCGTTACTTCCAAATTGCCGACGATACAGGCACTGCCATTGCTCACTTTTATTTAGATCCTTACAGCCGTCCTGAAGAAAAGCGGGGTGGGGCCTGGATGGATGATTGTATTGGTCGTGCCAAGATTGCGGAAAATGGTAGCTTGGCGGTTCGTTTACCGGTGGCGTATTTGGTTTGCAATCAGACTCCCCCTGTCGATGGTAAACCCAGTCTGATGACTTTTAATGAAGTGGAAACCTTATTCCACGAGTTTGGTCACGGCTTACAACATATGCTCACGAAGGTAGACTATGCTGGAGCGGCAGGCATTAATAATGTAGAGTGGGATGCGGTAGAACTCCCTAGCCAGTTTATGGAAAATTGGTGCTATGACCGACCTACACTGATGGGAATGGCGAAGCACTACGAAACGGGTGAGTCACTGCCAGAGCATTATTACCAAAAACTGCTAGCTGCACGAAACTTCATGAGCGGTAGTGCCATGTTGCGGCAGTTGCACTTTAGCTGTGTTGACATAGAGCTACATCACCGCTACGTGCCAGGAAGAGAGGACACCCCGGCGACCGTGCGGAACCGCATTGCCAAAACAACAACAGTTTTACCACCACTGCCAGAAGATGCCTTTTTGTGTGCCTTTGGTCATATCTTCGCTGGAGGGTATGCAGCGGGTTATTACAGCTATAAATGGGCTGAAGTCCTCAGTGCTGATGCCTTTGGGGCGTTTGAAGAGGTAGGCTTGGACAATGAAGAAGCGATCGCAGCGACAGGTAAGCGCTACCGCGATACCGTGCTAGCGTTAGGTGGGGGCATACATCCAATGGACGTGTTCAAGGCATTTCGAGGTCGCGAACCGAGTACCGAGGCGTTGCTCCGACACACTGGATTATTAGCGATGGCGTCTTAACTGGCTTGAAGGGCTCCCCGCCCTATGCAAGTGAGGACGGGGATTCGCCGTACCCCTGCGGGGAAGCAAGCTACATGGTTCAGGGTTCATGGTTCATTGCAATGAACCATGAGCAATCAACAATGAACAAAACGGCTGGCGGCTTTCTTTCCCACTCTACAAGGGATGGGGATTCCAGCCGTTTTAAGGTTTGAACCACTATCTGTAGGGGCTTTGGTATCGTGCCCCTACTCTATACAGGGTGTGTGCGTCAGTCCTGTAAGGAAGAGAAGGGCACTCTCAACCCTTACCCGCTCACAAATGGGTGGCTGAAACTTGCGTAGGTTTGTAGTTAGACCCTTGTTTATTGGCACAATATCCTACTTCTACCGCTTGGTTGGGTTGGATTACCTTCCCCCCCGTCTCTGGCATCACCACATACTTCGTACCTTGAGGCAGGAAATTCCCACCCCAAGCCCGAGTAATCGTAGCTTGATTGGGCGCAAAAGTGAGCTGCCAATTACGAGTACTGGCGTTACCCTCATTGGTAATTTGCAGATTAACACAGAAGCTTCTCCTATCATCTGACTGAATCAATGATTTTGCTGTTAATGAAGGGCTACTAGAGGAACTAGTGGTTCCACTATTCGAGGAAGTCGTGATTGCCCTGGCCACAGAAGTTGTGGAGACACTACTAGCAGGATTTGTATTACTCGTAGTAGATAAACTCGCTGTGCCACTGTTAGAAAGACTTGTAGTGGAACTACTAAAAGCCAGCAGCGTACTGAGTAGTTGCTGCTTGGAAGCATTAACCGTTTTCCAGTCATCGAGCAAAAGCCCACCTGTATCAGGACTGTTGGGATTCCAACTCCAATAGGTAAACGATAAATTTTTTTGCTGGATAAAATCGATTAGCTTTCGCTGCCAAATTCCTTCTTTTGAAGTTGTATCCACCTGATGACCGCCAAACTCGCCAATCAAGATGGGGGCAATTCCTTGGGTGGCAATATAATGAAATGCAGTTTCCCAACGGGTCGGCATATTGTTGGGAAAAGTAGGGTCGGAAAACCAAGAAGCATTATAAACTCCAGGACCATATTCGTGAGGTGAATAGACTAATTTATTGGGTTTGCTTAGGCGTACAGGATATTGCTTCACGCCCTCTAAATTTCCCCCATCCCAATGCCACTGATTCTTTTCCGGTACATTCCCTACCCCTTCTACCACAATTAACCAATTCGGTGCGATCGCTTGAATCGCTTTGCCACATCGCTCAGCCGCTAGTCGCCAATCTGTGGCTTGGTTATTGTTTCCCCATCTAGCCTGACCATGAGGTTCATTTTTTAGGTCAGCTCCAATCACATTGGTTTGGTTTTTGTAGCGGGTTGCTAACATTTTCCAAGTGTCGATCCAGTTGGCTTCGGTAAATCCGTCGCCATACCACAGTTCGGGAATACTGTAGTCGTTCAACCGATGGCTGTCGAGCAGAATCAGTAATCCTTGTCGTGCGGCTTCCTGGATGATGATATCCATGACCTGTAAGGGAGTTTTCCCCTGAAAGTCTTTGTTGTTGCCGATACTAAAGTCAACGCCACTAATGGTAGAAGAACTTAGCCCCTGCACAGAGTAGGGCAGTCGAATTACGTTGTATCCCAGACTTTTGATCTGAGCCAACATTTCTTTGTAGTCTCTAGCCCACAAACCGTGAGGAACGTGTATATCCGACTCCATCCCAAACCAGTTGACCCCTCTAAGCAGCACTTGCTTTCCTGTGGCGTCAACAATTTTGGAGCCGTTGGTAGAAAGAGGAGTTTGAATCGCTGTTGTTGCGTTTGCTGCACCTTGGAGGTTTTGCGGGCTGTGTGACAAAACAATCAGCAAGAAGGCTAGAACAGCTCCAATTCCATACTGGATAGAGCGCCTCACTTTAAAAAGAGCGATCGCATTTTTCCAGTTGTGCCGTAAAGCGATCGCCTTTACCCAGCTAATCTCCGTATCTCTATTCTTATCTCGCTGTTGCAAGAAGTTAAAAAATATTAATATGCTTTTTTGCTCTAGGTTGTGAAACACCCGAGCAATTCTTCGGAATCGTTTTACCATGCTTGTATTTATACGAGTAATGAGTTAGTAGCTACACCCAATACGGCACTGTGATGAACCTCAACAGTTTAAAGAAGTAGGGTTCATAAATTTGCGATCGCGCATCTATCTTTGGAAGTAATTATTGCCGTCAACGCACGTAAAATACAATCTCACACTGTCCGGAAACTTTGCCCCTATCTTTATAAGCTTTACAAAAAAAATAAATTTACGAATCGAGTAGTACAGGGAGAATAGTCGCTCAATTGCTTACCAATCCTGAATTTCATCCCTTTTGCGGTTATGAAGTATTATGAAGTAGGTGTAAGCCCATTTCAAGGAGAGCCTTTCACAAAATCAAACCGTTTAAGAAGTCGGCATCTGCTTCAGGAACAGAAGGATTAATTCTAATTCCTGAACCTAACTCAAATCCCGCTTGAGTCGTTAGTCGAGGCTGAATTTGACAATACCAGTGGACTTGGGGTTCTTCTGCCTTGTAGCGAGCAGCCGTATTGATGACGTAATTGTAATCTGGGTCTTTCAACTTTTCGTACAAATTCGTCAGAATACTTTTTAAAATTGAGGCAAAATCAGTTTTTTCTGTATCGGTAATACTGCCAAAATCTGCCTGATGAATTTTTGGCATAATCCAAACTTCAAAAGGGACTTCAGCGGCAAAAGGAACAAAAGCTAGAAAGGATTCATTTTCCTGAATCACTCGTCTGCGATGTTGGAGTTCAAACTTTAAAATGTCGCAGTAAACGCACCGCCCCCACTGATCGAAGTACCACTGCGCTTCTTGCTCCCGCCACCGAATATGCTGAGGAACAATGCCTGTGACAATAATTTGAGAATGAGGATGGCTCAAAGAAGCACCCGCTTTCTCTCCATGATTGCGAAAAATAGTGGCTATCATATTCTCATGCACTGCCATCAAATCAATGTAGCGCTGATGATAAGTTTCAATTACAATCTCTAATGCTTCGGTGGACATAGTGGCGAGGTCTTGAGTATGCTCGGGGCTTTCGATAATCACCTCATGTCGCCCGTAACCGGGCATCATTAAATAAATTCCTTCCGAGGAGCGATAAGTATGTTCATCAGGAGTTAAAGCAGGAAACTTGTTAGGAGCAATTCGAGTTTGCCAATCATTCTTCTGCTGATTCGGCATTTCCAAAATCACAAAGGGTAACTTGTGTTCATTGCCAGGGCAAAAAGGACATTTTGGGTCTCGTTTTCCTAGTGATTGCCTTTCCAAATGAATATGCTGAAAATCTTGAGGACGTAGACGCCGACTGGGTGCGTAAATTACCCATTCTCTCGTGACTTTGTTGAGTCTGATGTGACTGTCTTGCATGATTTAGCTCCTAGCAGCCCGCTTCTGAATGTGGCTATTTGGGTATTGGACAATACAGTGTCTTGAGTGGGTGTACTACAAATACTCTTCGCCATGGCTCTCGCCCTACAGCAAAATTTAGCTGACAATGAATGCGATCGCACTGGTGGCACAACTCTTTTTCCCACGCATTATTGCTGCCAGTACTATCCACTCAAAAGGATGGAGGAGGAATATTAGAGTATTCGTCTGTTATCCTCTTTTGAGCCTGGACGAGTAGATTCCTATGGCAAAGCACATACTTTTTGGGCTGGTTCTCAAGGTACGATTGGCTGTGACCATCAATTAAGACACCCTAAAATTTGTTCGCATTTCCTCCAATTAGGTCATTTAATAGGGTCTATCAGTGCGATACATTCATTTTTAGTTTAGAAAACTTACCCCAGAGTAAGCTGGGCGTTGCTAGGATCGGGACGCGACCCGTAGCCAAGAAAACACAAAATCACTAAATCATCCTTTAGGATGATCCGCTTTGCGCCATCGCACATTACAGCTATTAACGTGAAAACCGTCAACCCGATGGAATCTCAACACCAGCGGCTTCAGGACTCCGAAGTAGTAGACAATCTACGACGGCAACTGCCTCATCTAACTGATGAGCAACTTAAACAGCAGTATCTCAATAAGCTGCAATGGACAGACGCCATTGTCCTAGCTTTACAGCAAATCGAGGAAAAATCTCAGGCGCTGCGAGTCGTCAAATTAGCCTTAGAAGTAGATTGGTCTTTTGGAGCCAAACTAGCAGGAGCTGTCAAACCCGAATTTCAGGCTGTCACAGTAGGCTGGATGAGCAAACTAGACATTCCTCCCCTCCTGAAAACTCGACTTTTAGGTAAAACTTGCTCTGATAGCGCAATTTCACCTTTATGGGAAGCGTTGAGCGATCAAGATTCTAGCGTGCGGAGCAGTGCAACTGAAGCGTTAGGTGCGATCGCTTCTGAAGCTGTAGTCGCTGTCTTGGAGCAAGCGTTAAACCACGAAGATCTCGAAGTGCGCTGTCAAGCGGCTTACGAGTTAGGGCAAATCAACAGTGAGGCGGGTACCGTAGCACTGTCACGAGCATTAAACGACCCCGAATATCAAGTGCAAGAAATTGCGGCATCAGCCTTAGGGGCAATTGGCTCACAGACAGCAGTCGCAGCTCTTGCCAAGGCATTAAACCATCACAACTTTGATGTGCGGGAAAGAGCGGCTTCGGCGTTGGGTCAAATCCGCTCAGAGGCAGCCGTAGTAGCACTGGAGCAAGCCCTGAACAATGAAGTTTATCAGGTACGCGAGGCAGCGGCGGTAGCATTAGGAAGAATCGGGACGGAAGCGGCAGTCGCTGTATTACGGCAGTCAGTCAATCATGAAAACTTTGATTTTCGGGGCAAAGCGACTACAGCCTTAGGGTTTATCGGCACCGAAGCAGCCGTGGCAGCACTTCAGCAAGCGTTAGATCATCCAGACTATCGAGTCCGGGGAAGAGCCGCTCTGGCGTTAGGGTCTATTGGTACTCAAACAGCAGTGGTAGCACTGCAATACGCCTTAAATGATTACAACCATCGAGTGCGTGAGAAAGCGGCTCTGGCTTTGGGCTCTACCAACTCAGAGGCAGCAATCACGGCATTACAGCGAGCTTTAAGAGATGAAGATTCTTATGTACGGAGAACGGCGGCTGAGGCATTAGGTTATATCGGCGCGGGGGAAGCACTAGGAGATTTGCAGCAAGTTTTAAGGGATGAAGATTCTTATGTGCGAAGAACAGCGGCTTGGGCGTTAGGTAGAGTTGGCACCTCTCGTCGAAAAAACGGTGATCGGGAAATCACTTTCCGCGCAGAAGCAGTGGAAGTATTGCGTCAAGGGTTGAACGATTCAGATGCTTGGGTGCGTTTAAGTGCTGCTTATGGGTTAGGCAAAATTGACCCACAAGAGGGGGTAATGGCACTACAACAATCCTTGAGTGATGAAAATTTTGAGGTTCGGGAAAAAGCGGCTGAGGCAATTGGTAAAATCGGCTCTGATCTGGGTGTGCCCATCCTCCGACAATCGCTCTATGATGAGGATTTTGGGGTTCGTCGCAAAGCCGTTGAGGCATTAGGAAAAATTGGTACAGAGACAGCAGTGGCGGCCTTGCGGCAAGCGTTGAGAGATAGTAATTCAGGGGTGCGCTATCGCGTTGCCTCTGGGTTGGGGAAAATCGGTAGTGAAGCCGCCGTGGCAGCGCTGCGACAAGCGTTGAGAGATCAAGACTCTGATGTGCGTTTGATGGCTGTTAAGGGATTAGGGGAAAGCGGTTCTGAATCGGCGGTGGCTGTTCTACGCAATGCCTTAAATGATGAAGACTCTGAACTACGAGGTAGAGCAGCTTATGCGTTAGGCTCAATCAGCTCGGAGGCAGCGGTAGAAGCGCTGGAGCAAGCGCTGGCAGATGAAGATTCAGAAGTGCGTTGGATGGCGACTTCAGCCTTGGGTGTCATTGGCTCTCCCAAGGCGGCGGTAATCTTAGAGCAAGCGCTAAAAGACCCAGATTTTCGGATTCGTTACGTGGCGGCAGAAGCTTTGGGAACGATTGGTAGTCCAGAACTTCTACCAGAGCTAAACTCTCTGTTACTCTCAACAGTGGATCAGTATGAATTGAGTACTGTACTCGATGCGATCGCATTAATTCAATTTCGCTGTGGCTACTACAACTATCAGTTAGCTACCCCCTGATCAGTTGATGTGCATCTAATGCAGTATCATTTGGACGGGCTTTTCGGCCCATCCACAAGAAACAAGCTAAACATCAAGTTGCTTTTTTAAGCAAGGGTAGCATACGAAGTTGTCGAGAATCTCCGAACAGGAAACTCCATTCCCTATCCCTACTCCCTACTTCCCGTTCCCCGTTCCCCATTCCCTTGCTTCAGTGATTTTTCGCTCCAAAATGTCCTGACTGCTATCAATAATCACTGTCAAAGGGAAAGGAGAGTGTGATGGAGTCACTACATGAGCGAGCCTTATCTGTTGACAGTTAGTTTGCTAAGTGTCGGACCAATCTCAGCCCCTCCTCCTCCTGTGCTGCCGCCCAATCAGCTAGATGATTGGTCTGTTTTGTTAACCGCAGCGGCTACTAAAACATGGGAATCTGTGGTCACTCCTCAGATTGCTCCCATAGTAGAAAGTATCGCTGCTGAATTTAGTCCAGAGCCGTCCAATTTATCTGAGTGGCGCACACAATCGATTCCAGAAGCTATTCCTCCAGTCCTTACACCTAGTTCGGTGCGAGCGGCGAGTGCACCAGAAACTTATTTACCCGCATTTCCCAAACGTCAGACTACTGGGATATTACCCACCTCTGGCAGCCAACTTTACCTCCAACGATTAGCTGCCCTTAAAGCTGGAAAACTGTTTACACGTTTGCCTAGTGATAGCTTTTCTCAATTTTGGGCAAAGGAAGCAGGTTCCAAAGTCGGAACACTACAAAATCCTACACATGAGCAATGGAAACGTCTTTTAGAACAAGAAGCTAAAGCTGTTGCTAAAGGACAGGGTTCTAATCGCCTCTCGATTTTGTTAGGAGATTCGATCTCTTTGTGGTTCCCTTCAGAGGGATTTCCTGGTAATCAAC
>CBKWLJ010000286.1:0-11670 GCA_966675205.1 uncultured bacterium | reverse complement strand
ACGGCGCTAGCACAGAGAGCAACCGGAACTTTCAGAAGAGGAGAATAGGTAATCTTCTCCCGAGAGGAGAGTAAACTTTAGGGTCGCGAGTTACTGAGTGCCCAAGCCAAGAAACGCTCAGTGTAATAGAGCGCTAACTGATTGCTGGGCCCGTGAAAAATGGCATCGAAAGCGTGTTCTGCCCAAGGAATTTCCAACAGCACAACAGTACTGCCAACACTGTGTAACTGTTGGTACATCTGCCGTGCAAAGCGTACTTGGACTATATGGTCGCGACTGCCATGAACCAGGAGTGTGGGGAGAAGGGGACGAGTGACGTAGTTGATGGGAGAAGCGTTTGCATATTGCTCTGGTCGTTCATCTGGGGAACCCCCTAAAAAGGCTTCCAATATAGCACGAACGTTGAGTGGGTCGGGTTTGGGTGGATTTTTATACCCTTGCGTTAAGTTGAAGGGCCCATAGTAATTAACAACAGCTCGCACAGGTAGAGCATCCGGTTGATAGGCACTGAGCATGGCTAGATGCCCTCCGGCAGAATGGCCGAGTAAGGCGATGCGGGTAATGTCCGTTTCGTATTCGGTGGCGTGCTGCTCAATGAAGGTTAGTGCTGCTCGGACATCCTCGAGTTGGGCGGGAAATTGGTAACGGGGGGCATGGCGATATGCGATCGCAAACACAGTGTAACCTCTCGCCGCCATGTAACGGCAAAAGTCAGCATGAAGTGAAGAATTTCCATTTTGCCAACCTCCACCATAAAGCACCACGATTGCTGGGTATTTTCCAACTTGGGCAGGACGGTAGAGATTTAAGTTGAGCGGTACACCTTGAGGAGCAGCAAATTGGATATTTGGGGTATGGCGTACTTCCTGGGCAGGAATACCTGTAAATGCATCGGCTATACTAAAGGGTTGCGATCGCATTTTGATTTGCACCGAATTTGGTATTTGCTCTAGGTAATCGCTGCCCAATGCTTCTCGCATGGCGACTGCCATTTGTTTCTGGGCGGCAGGGAGTTGTACCAGAGGCAGAACACTTAAAATCAGTGCCAGCAAACTAGCACCCAAGACAAAGTATTGCAGATTTCTATTCTGTACCAGGAAGGATAAGCCAAACGCGATCGCATTTAGCACCACTAGCCACGGACTCACTTCCGGTGCCCCTACTGCCAAGGGAAGCAACGAGTAAATAGGAGCTGGAGTAACAATCCAACTGCTCAAAAAAAGACCAATGCTACTTAAGAGCAGTGGTAGCCATTTCAACCAAACTATCAGGAGCAAAAGACAATAATCAGTAGCAAATAACGACTAACTACTGACTATATCTAAATCTTGAGAAAAAATCGGCATTTTAGGCAACCTCACATCTTCCACCTTTGTTAAAGAGTTTCGGGTAGGGTGGGCAAGAGCTATAAGCTAAAAAAGCTGATGTTATCATTGCTGAACTTTGCCCACCCTACAATTTCCAATTTCCTATTCCCAATTTCCATCCCAGCACCCGCAAGGTAGATGTAGACGTTACTGCAAATTCACTAAAGTCAAGAAATATGTCTATTGTTGTAGTTGAGAACCTGAGCAAAGTTTACCCGGTAGCCGTCAAGGAACCGGGAATTAAAGGCACGTTGGTTCACTTTCTGCGCCGCACCTATCGCTCAGTCAAAGCAGTTCAAGACATTTCCTTTGAAATTGGCATGGGCGAAGTCGTTGGGTTTTTGGGCCCTAATGGTGCAGGAAAAACGACAACACTCAAGATGCTCACAGGACTCATTCATCCCTCTAGCGGTCGAGTTAGAGTTGCCGGCCATGTCCCATTCCGACGGCAGGCAGAATTTTTGAATAAAATTACCCTCGTGATGGGGCAAAAGCAGCAGTTGCTTTGGGACTTGCCTGCACTCGATTCGTTGAAAATCAATGCTGCTGTATATGAAATTTCTGACAAAGAGTTTCGGCATCGACTGGGAGAACTCACCGAGATGCTGGCACTAGAAGGGAAGCTTACTCAACCTGTGCGGAAGTTGTCTTTGGGTGAGCGCATGAAAGTTGAACTGTTAGCGGCACTTCTGCATCAGCCGCAAGTTCTATTCTTAGATGAGCCAACTTTGGGATTAGATGTTAACGCTCAGGTAGGAGTTCGTGACTTCTTACGGGAGTACAATCAGCGTACAGGTGCCACAATCTTATTAACCAGTCATTACATGGCGGATATTACCGCTTTATGTCAGAGAGTATTACTCATTTATGCCGGTCAATTAATTTATGATGGCTCTTTGGAAGGGTTAATTGATCGCTTTGCTCCTTATCGGGAGGTTCAAGTGGAACTGGCTAACCCGTTGCCCGAAGCCAAGCTTTCTGCCTATGCTGAACTTGAAGCAGTGCAAGGTCGAGAGGTGCGTTTTTTAGTCAAGCGTGAGTCTTTAACCAGTACAGTATCCCGAATTTTGGCAGAGCTAGAAGTGGTAGATTTGACCGTAACCGAGCCGCCGATTGAAGAAGTGATTGGCCGCGTCTTCAGTGCCGGAGTTGTTTCATGAACCAAGTGATTAGAAAAGCTCTGACGTTTCTCTCGGTTTACTATGCTTATATGCTGGAGTACCGGGCAGAATTATTTTTGTGGGCACTTTCCGGAACGTTACCACTCATTTTAATGGGAGTTTGGACAAAAGCATCTCAGAGTGGTCAGTTTGGGTTAGGCCCAGAGGATTTTGCTCGCTACTTTCTCACGGTTTTTCTCGTCCGCCAGTTCAACGTGGTTTGGGTCGTGTGGGAGTTTGAAAAGGAAGTCGTGCAAGGAAAACTTTCCCCTCGACTTTTACAGCCTATCGATCCGGTATGGCACCACGTTGCCTCGCACATATCGGAACGGTTTGCCCGTATACCGTTTGTTGTTGTACTAGTGGGTTTGTTTTTTTGGCTTTATCCTCAGGCAATTTGGATACCCAGTTTTGGCAGTGTATTGCTGTTTTTGTTACTTATACTGTTGGCGTTTTCCCTGCGCTTTTTAATCCAATATACTTTTGCCTTACTGGCGTTTTGGACAGAACGAGCAAGTGCGATCGAGCAATTCTGGATCTTGTTTTACTTATTTCTCTCCGGCATGATTGCTCCTTTGGATGTTTTTCCTCCAGTGGTGCGAGAGATTGCCCTATGGACGCCTTTTCCCTATTTTGTTTACTTCCCAGCAGGAATTTTGATTGGGTTTCAAGAGAATATCGTGCGGGGTGTTGCGGTGATGTTGGCTTGGGGTTCGTTGTTTTTTATCTTGAATCGCTGGTTATGGCGTAAGGGATTGAAGCAATATTCCGGAATGGGAGCTTAGTGACATCTTTTTACACCGTAATCTTTGATTCGGTTTAGGCTTCTTTGGGTTCTTCTATACTCCTCAAATTAACAGAAATGCTCGTCTTCAGATAGGCAAAAAAGCAAGTCAATGACGCGCTATTATTTCTTTTGTATAAGAAGAAAGACGTGAGCATTGAGAAATTAAATAGGAGGCTTGTGGAATAAACTTTACGTTTACAACACAATGCCCCCGCTTCTTAGAGGAGCGAGGCTGTCATTCTGTCAGTTACTGTTGGCTATAGTCAACACTATCTGTATTCCTGATCACAAAAATGGTTAAGGTTAACTGCTTCTCTAGGCAGACGAATAAATAAGCCATAACCCTATTCAAGAAAGAGGAAATTGCCTAAAAACTAGGTAAAAATGAACTCAAGACTGAATAGAAAGTAAGCAGAAATCAGTAATTGGGTATGAGAGATTTATTCCGTGGTTATTATAAGCCAACACCGGAAGAATTAGCGGAAATATGGAAAACTTGTATTTTTTCCTTTGATGCGAATGTTTTACTCCATATTTATTCTTATACTCCTGCCACGCGAGAGAGGTTTTTTGAAATTCTTAATCGGCTGAAGGAGCGAATTTGGGTACCTCATCAAGCCGCTTATGAATATCAAAAAAATCGGATTTATATTATAGCTGACCACTTAAAAGCTTATGAATCTATTGCAAGAATTTTAACAAAGAGATATCAAGATTTGAAAACTGACATCATCAAAGATTACAAACGGCATCCATTTATCAACACTCAGCAAATTTTAGAAACTATTGAAAATGCAATAGAAGATGTTAAATCTCAACTGAATGAAACGAGGAACCATCATCCTAACTATCTCGAATATGATCAGCCCAGAGAAGTACTATCTGATTTATTAGAAGGGAAAGTTGGTCAGCCTTATTCGGAAGAAGAACTAGAGATTATTTATCAAAAAGCTGAGAAGCGATTTAGCTATAAAAAGCCTCCAGGATACAAAGATGCTAATAAGCCTGTTCCTAGAAGCTATGGAGATGTTGTTCTCTGGTTCCAACTAATTGATTACGCAAAATTTCAGCAGAAACCGCTAATTTTTGTGACTGATGATAATAAAGGAGATTGGTGGGTAAAAGTTGACAGAGAAAGTCTTGAGCCTCGACCTGATTTAATTCAAGAAATTTTCTCGGAGGTGGGGTTGGAAAAATTTAAATTTTACATATATCACAGCGACCAATTTATGGACTATGCGGAGAAGTTCCTTGGTCTACCTGATAATCCTGAAGCCGTCAAAGAAGCGAGAGAGATCATCCTTCAAGATTCAAGAGAAAAGCGAATAGCTATTGAGTCTGATTATCTACGTAGTGTCGGCTATGATTCTTCAAATCAAGTCCTTGAAATTGAGTTTCAAAGGGGAGGAGTTTACCAGTATAAAGACGTTTCCGCTTTGGTTTATGCCGAGTTAATGAATGCTCCCTCACATGGCAAGTATTTCAACGACAACATAAAGGATGCTTACTCTTTCCAGAAAGTAAGTTAGCAATAAGTAGGGAGGCACAAATAAATGCAGGTATGTCAAAAAATGTTGAGTGTCTAAAACCCTCTTCCGTTCTGCCTTGGAGTCTTCTGCCTTCTGCCTTGCCTTAACGACAAATATTAATGTCCACCTACTTAGACCTCTTGCTTTCAATAGCTAGGACTGGCTTTTCGGCTCATCCCACTCTTAATCATTTTTTCTTGTGAGGTAGACGTCGGAGCCTGCCCAAAAATTTGATGAAAAAGACTTTTGCAAAAAATTCGCTTTTGAGAACCGCACAAGCGAGGGAATCATGCTGACACACAACAATGACATCGGTTCACGATTAACGCGAAGGCATCTAGTTGGAATGTTTTTGGCAGGCTTCGCTGGGGCGCTTGGTGCGGCCTGTACCACTAATTCTATGGAGAGAATTACATCGATGAGAACAGACAAACAAAAGAATCAGGACGAACAGGCATCTATGAATGGACGCATACTGGCGCGACCAATGCAGCCGACGGAACCAGCAACAGTCGGACTGCAACCTTTGGGACTTTCCGCTAAGCGCGACGGATTTCTCTACGTGCCCAAAAACTACCAAGTTTCCCGACCCGCACCGCTGGTAGTGATGCTGCACGGCGCAGGTGGCGACGCACTCGGCGGTTTGACTCCGTTCCGAAATCTCGCTGATGCGGCTGGACTTATCCTACTGGCACCTGCCTCGCGCCAACAAACGTGGGATGTGCTGTTCGGTGAGTATGGGTCCGATATCACTGTGATCGACCAGGCGCTGGCGCAGACGTTCAGCCGCTACGCTGTAGACCCCAATCACATCGCGATCGAGGGCTTTTCGGACGGGGCTTCTTATGCACTAAGTGTTGGCATCACCAACGGCGATTTGTTCACTCATGTCATAGCGTTCTCACCGGGGTTTATGGCACCCGCTTCACAGGTTGGCGAACCACGCCTGTTTATTTCACACGGCACGCGAGACTCTGTTTTACCGATCGACGTTTGCAGCCGTAAGATAGTGCCGCAGGTACGGCGTGCTGGCTACGACGTGCTTTATCGGGAGTTCGACGGCCCCCACACCATTCCTGCTGCGATCGCGGACTCCGCACTGGACTGGTTCACCGCGTAGCGAAGCATTTCCATATGGAATTAGTAGTGTCTTGAACTGAGTTGCTTTCCCTTCTGCCCTCTGCCCTGGAGCCTTTTGCTATATTTGCGATCGCTTTCTGAAAAGACTTTGTTCATCCGATTGCCTAATAAAGGTGCGGCGTTTGTATAGCGCAGCCCCCTACAAGGATAGTACTAAAGACTGATGAAGCTCAAAGTCTATAGGAAGAACATGAATGAGTAACGCGAAGAGTTGTACGTTAAAGCTAAGAAGTGAAAAAAATAAGATTATACTCGCTTTCGAGCTGTTCGCTTTTTTTGAAGGTTGGCTGCTACTCTATATAGCGGAAACGGGTATCAAAGCAGCCATCAAACTTTAATTTTTTTCCTCTATCCGTTAGATTTCAGCTAATTCTCAATAATATAGCAAAAGGCAGAAGGCATAGGGCAAAGGGCAAAAATTTTGTTACTGGTACGTAATCGTTTCAGCTCTTAAAGCTGTCCTAACCTTTATGGCGATAGCTATATCTCCAATTGGCTTATGTCTTTATGAACAAAACCAAGAATTTCTCTGCAAATCGCTTCTGATTAAGCTATAGGCTTAAATTCTAAAAAAATCATTTATTGTAGCTTCTAAATTACTCTTTCAGCGAAAAAAATAGGATGATTCAAACTATTGCTTCCTTGTGAGATAGATAAAAAAATATGTAATTAAAGTCACCAGCAAAATCAACCGCAAATAAGTCTTTAGGTAGGGTGAATACAAAATTCAAAAAATTATACTTCAAATAAGCAGGTTTAAATAAATTTGTTTTAAATTTTCACTGAATTAGTTTCTTCCATTTCATTGTTTTGAATACAAATTTTGTTTGTAGTTCACAAGATGAATTAGAAGATTAGAACATTTTTAGTCTCAATCAAGGAAATACCAATGAGCGCACACAATAGTAAAAAACTGACAATCAAAAACTTGGTGATTCTGGCTGGGGCTGCTGGTGCTAGTGTGTTACTTAGTTTTCCAGTATTAGCTCAAGGAACATCAGGAACTGGACAGTTCAATAATGGTTCCGGCACAGGAACTGGGCAATTCAATAATGGCACCGGTACGGGAACTGGACAGTTCAATAATGGTTCCGGCACAGGAACTGGACAATTCAATGATGGCACTGGTACGGGAACTGGACAATTCAATGATGGCACCGGTACAGGAACTGGGCAGTTCAATAATGGCACTGGTGCAGGAGAGGGTATCCAAGGCTTGTGGTAATTTTTTAGGCAGTCTTAATCTTAACTTCTAGAACGACTGCCAATTTTGTAAACTTTCCCAGCTCTCTAGCTGCACTTTATTAACTCGCACTTCCGTTTAATCAATTTGTTTAGAAGCAGTCTGTTTTGTCTAAATTTTGTGAATAAATAAGACAAATTATAGATAAAACAAAGATTAAACGGAAGTGCATAAGTATTGGGTATTTTATTTATATCAGAATAGTATTTTGGGGTAAAATCCGATTTTTTAAATGATGAAACAATCAGTAAGCTGGGTTGTCTTGATATTAACATTGGGCTTTTGTTCTAGCCCTCTAAGCTCATTAGCAGCTGAACAACCTGTACTAATTGTTAATCCACCCTTGGATTTAGTTACTCAACCCACTCGCTTAGAGATTAGTCTCAGTCGCCGTCGAGTCATCCTGTATCGTGAAAACAATCCAATTAAAAGTTATCCAGTTGCCGTAGGTAGGAAAGGCTGGGAAACACCAATTGGTAACTTCCAAGTGATGCAGATGGTTCAAAATCCTAAGTGGATACACCCTTTAACAGGCCAGGCTATTCCCGGAGGCGCTCCGGAAAATCCATTGGGGCGCTATTGGATTGGGTTTTGGACTAATGGTCAAGATTGGATTGGCTTTCATGGTACGCCTAATCCTGAAACAGTGGGGACAGCAGCATCACATGGTTGTATTCGTATGTACAGCAAGGATGTTGAAGAATTATTTAGTCAGGTTAGTGTAGGAACACAAGTAACGGTAGTACCGTAGCAGAGTTTCACACCAGACTGACAAGAGTTGATAGCATTATCTTTATCTAAGGCTTTCCTCAAAGCCGTTGGTAACCAACTGGAGTTTAAACTAAAGCGCTCTAACTCAGCTACGGTGAGTGACACTCCCAAAAATTTAAAAGTTTTGATTAAAATTGATGCATCTCGTGTGTGTTTGACTATGATTATGCAGGAGTTAATCACTGAACTCTTGCCAAGAAGTTGGAGAAGTCATCATGAGCAAACCCAAGTTAGTATTAGCAGCCGTCTTATCGAGTACTGCGATCGCTTCTACCATTATGTTGAGTTCAGCAAGCTCTGCTCAACCCTGTTTGCGGTACAAATTTGAGTCTTATCAAAAATCTGAGCAAGTGAATTGGTTTCGTTCTCCTTGGACAGTGGTGCTGACATTTCCAGGTATCGCATTAGCCGCAGCGTTGTCGGTGGGCGATCGCTTTTACAAAAAAGGTAGCTAAAAAAGTCAGAACTACCGATTCAGATAGAACCGTTCACTCGTTTCTGAAGTATTAGGGAGAGTGGATGCACCATAGTGTGTTTGAGCGTGAACTGACGATACGCAGTCCTAGAAAAATTAGGCACAATGGGGGTGAAGGCGAATAGCAGTCACCATCACCTCAGTCATCATCATGAGTCAGGAGCAAGAGCAGCAGGTAAACGATAAAAAAGTTACCTATGCTGAGAGAACCGACCGAATTCAAGCATTGAGTCAGTTTATTCGATCGCTAACTCCCTTCGTGTGGGTTGCAGTGATTTTAATCGTGATTATTCCCCTATTGGGTAGAGGCTTTATCGCCAATTCACGCTCAGGACATTTAGAACATCGGGATAGTAGCAGTAATCCTGTCGTTACTATAGAAAGAACGTTACCTAACCCTAACCAATTAGATCGTGCGATCGCAACGGCACTTACAGATGCCCACACCCAAGCAGAGCACTTTGCCTCAGCACAATTAGACGAGTGGGTTGATGAATTAATGACTCGTGTTGATAACAGCTTTCTCGATTGGTATTTTGATTACTTCAATCAAAAGAAACTAGAGTTCAGCACACCTTTTGTTTGGCTCTCTTCAGCAGCCGCCCACTGGATAGATACCCATAACCCACCCCCCAGCCAAGCCGTTGCCGAAAAATTAACCGAGGAGTTTCAAACCGAATTTGCTAAACGGGTTCTGCGACCGAAAACCGCCCAATTAGAACTTGAAAGAATCACCAGAGATACGATTAATCTATATATTTCCGAATTCAGCAATAATATTTCTAGTATTCAAAGTACTTATAAAATTCCTCAAGGACAATGGGAACGTTATCTTGAGGATATTGCCATTACCATCAACGATACAGAAGGTAAGATTTCTAACCTCTCCTTAAAAGTATTAGTAGGTGGCAGTACTTACTTACTTGCCAAAGCCATGATTCCTGCTGTAGCAAAGATAGGCAGTAAAGTTGCTGCCTCATTTGCGGGAAAAGCAACAGCAAAAATGGCAGCCAAAACAGGAGGTATGGTTGCGGGAAATTTAGGAGTTCAATTCATCGACCCGATTGTTGCAGTCGGAATTATTATTTGGGATATCTGGGACTATAAACATACGGTAAAAGTAGATAGACCCGTTCTCAGAGAAGCGATTTTGGACTATTTTCAGGAAGTTAAAATGTCATTGCTGAAAAATTCAGAAAATGGCATCATGGCATCCATGAGTCAGCTCGAAGGTGGAATCCTCCAGTCAATTCAATCGGCAAATCATTCGGCTTAACTGCACACTCTATCGTTGAAGATCCCCCTAAATCCCCCTTCACAAGGGGGACTTTGAGTAGTTTCATAGCCTTACAAGTAAGGGAGTCGTGGGATCAGAAAAAAGGTGAAGGGTTGAATTTATTAACCTTTGCCCCTTTCCCTTTTCCCTTTCCCCGCCCTCACGATCTACAAAGCTGAGTTCCGACTAATTTAGATAGGACCCATGCCTACCGCACCAGCATAGACAGCGCGATCGCCTAATTCATCTTCAATCCGCAGCAGTCGGTTGTATTTAGCAACCCGCTCACTGCGGCACAATGAACCGGTTTTGATTTGGCCGGCACGGGTGGCGACAGCTAAATCAGCGATCGTTGTGTCTTCCGTTTCGCCGGAACGGTGAGAGATAACGGAGCGGTAGCCGTTACGAGTCGCTAAATCGATGGTTTCCAAGGTTTCCGTCAACGTCCCGATTTGATTGAGCTTAATCAAGATCGAGTTACCTGCACCCGACTCAATCCCCCGGCTCAACCGGGTAGGGTTGGTAACAAATAAATCATCACCCACTAACTGAGTGCGATTCCCCAATCGCTCAGTCAACAGCTTCCAGCTTTCCCAATCCTCTTCATGCAACCCATCTTCAATGGAAATGATTGGGTATTGTCCCACTAACTTCTCTAAATAATCAATCATCTCTGTGGGGGCGTGAGATGCTCCCTCGTAAACATACTGGCCATCTTTATAGAACTCGCTTGCCGCCACATCCATAGCCAAAGCAATCTGTTCTCCTGGCTTGTACCCAGCTTTTTCAATCGCCGCAACCAACAATTCTAAAGCCGCTTGATTCGATTCCAAATTGGGAGCAAAACCCCCTTCATCACCCACACCCGTCAGTAAGTTTTTATCCTTCAACACCTTGGCTAACGAGGCAAACACTTCAGCACCCCAGCGCAGAGCATCCCGGAACGAGCGTGCACCCACAGGCACAATCATGAATTCCTGAAAATCCACATTATTATCTGCATGGGCACCGCCATTGATTACGTTCATCAACGGTACGGGCAATAAATTGGAGAGCGGCCCCCCTAAATAGCGGTAGAGTGGAATGGCTAAATCATCCGCTGCTGCTTTAGCGGTTGCCAAAGACACTGCCAAGATGGCATTTGCACCCAAGTTTTTTTTATTGGGGGAACCATCGCGATCGAGCATTTTTTTGTCAACAGATGCTTGATCGAGCGCATCCATTCCCAGGAGTTCAGGCGTAATTTTCTCCTTAATATTCCGCACGGCAGTCAGAACTCCCTTGCCGCCGTAGCGATGGGAGTCATCATCCCGCAGTTCGTGAGCTTCAAAGGTACCTGTCGAGGCTCCACTAGGAACCTGCGCTAATCCCATAGCGCCAGTAGCGAGATGCACTTCGGCTTCTACAGTAGGACGCCCGCGAGAGTCTAAAATCTCTCTGGCATCGATCGCCTCAATTGCGGATTCTTGCTTGTATTGCATACCTTTCCTCTTCTTTAACTGATGCAACTAGCTTCATTCATCAGGACAACTATATATAAAAAGTTGCCCAATACGGTGTTTTGGGACTTCAACGATTCAAAAGCACCCAGAAAATCATCAGCTTCAGCGATGATAGCCTTTCTAGAGAAGGTCAACCGTTAACTTTAAGGATGTCTCTGGTTTCCGACCGTATTATTACTTACCAATCGGTAGGGATTTCCCTGCAACACATTTCTACAGAAAGAGCAGTGCCTCTCTTTACAATGAAAAACAGAGAAACCGCTTAAGGAGCATAGAGTCAGCCATGCGAATGCTACACACGATGCTGCGGGTCGGCAATCTTGAGGAATCACTCAAGTTTTACTGCGATATTTTGGGGATGAAACTGCTGCGCCAAAAGGACTATCCGGGTGGCGAATTTACTTTGGCATTCATCGGTTA
>CBKWLJ010000285.1:0-11723 GCA_966675205.1 uncultured bacterium | reverse complement strand
GCATCCATGCAATCTAACTGGTTCAATAGCAATGGCTGAGATGACGGTATATCAATACTTTCGGCTAAGCTTGTCGAACGCCCTACCCTCAATTACTTAACTGGTTAGCGCTAGCTCGTAAACTGGTTCAATGCGTTGATTAACTGGTTACCTTGATAGGATAACAGGTTATACTAGCTGACTAACTAGTTCATTCGACCCAACTGGTTACTGCCGTCTAACTGGTTCACCGGAAGACTAACCGGATACTTTAGCGATCGCATTTCTGACTTGACCCAGCCGACCCGACCCCACAACCCCACATCGGAAACCTACCCGAAACACCCCGATAGAATCGCCTAGAACTGATTGTAGGATGATTTCCTCGTGCCTACCGCCTATCATGCTTTACGGCTCATCCCAGTAGAAGTAGGGAGCGATCTCAATCCCCTCAGCAATCCCTATCCAGTTTTGGAAAGGGATCGAGGTGAGTGGCGATCGCAACGAACCAACACACTCCAGTCTTGACATGAGCTAGCTCCCACTAACTGCTTTTCATGATGAGGGATAAAACTTTGAAGAAGTTTAACAAAACAGAGTGGTAAGTAGGGTCAAGAGAGAAGTATGCTGGTGGTCGCAATGGTAATATACCTGAACATCCTTTTACACAAACTGAAAACCGTGCCAAATAACTCGGTCAACTCAAAACCGGCTGAAAAGGCTGTACTTCAAAGTCTGGAAGGGGGTACCCCTAAGAGCATTAAAGACATAGCGAAAGCTTTATCTGATCAGACTCCGAACTCTGAGCGTCTCGCTAAAGAAGTCGCTTGGAAGTTAGTAGAAGAAGGTAAGGCTCGTTTTAATGATGACTGGCTACTAGAGGCTCGACCCCAATCCAACCAACATGACAGCGAATAGCCGAGAAGAGCGACAGTATAAGCCCAAAAAGCTCGATGACCAGAGGAAAGAGTTTCAAATAGATCGAGATCGGATAATTTACTCAGCAGCTTTCCGACGACTTGCACAAGTCACTCAGGTGGCAAGCGCAAGTGAGGGTAATGTTTTTCATAATCGCTTAACGCACTCATTAAAAGTCGCACAAGTGGGAAGGCGACTTGCTGAAAAAATCATCCAGGATGCATCTACTTCAAGCCCAGGCTTAATAGAAAAATGCGGAGGTCTTGACCCTGATGTAGTTGAAGCAGCCGCACTCTCTCACGATCTAGGTCATCCACCTTTTGGGCATATTGCCGAAAAAGAACTCGATCAACTGGCAAGGAAACATGAGTTATCTGATGGTTTTGAAGGAAATGCTCAAACCTTCAGAATATTAACCCGTCTTGAACCTCATCGTTCCGAATATCCTGGGTTAAATTTAACTCGCGCTACCCTAAATGCTACCTTAAAATATCCTTGGTTCTGTCACAGAGATTCTGGAGATACTAAAACGAGAAAAAGAGCAAAAAAATATTCCGTTTATGATCTAGATCGAAAATCATTTGAGTTTGTTAGAAACACATCAGGATCTGAAGCTTCGATTGAGCAACAGACTCTTGAAGCAAGCATAATGGATTTTGCTGATGATGTAACATATAGCGTTCATGATTTAGAAGATTTTTATCTCGCGGGATTGATTCCTTTGCGCGCTCTCACGAGAGAAGAGCCAGAATTTCGTAAACTTATTGACGAATGGTTAGATAAACTTCCGGACAATGACTTCAAAGAACAAATTAAAACCGTAGAGGAACAAAATAGACTAAGAAATTTACTAGAGGCTTACATTCCACCAAGATACACTCCCGGATCTATTGAACAGGCGGCGCAGATAAAAAGAGTTAGCTCTGAGTTGATTCAGCGTTATATTCAATCCGTCTCCCTAAGTGAAATTTATGGTGAATATGGTTACTTGAACCGACGACAAAATGAAGAAATACAGCTACAATTTCTTCAGCAAATAGTCCGAAAGTATGTAATAGTAAATCCACGTCTTACTACTCAGCAGTTTGGGCAAAAGAAAATCGTAAGAACACTATTTGACATTTATAGAGAAGCAATAGAAACAGATAAAATAAACTTGATACCAGTACGCTTCTTAAAAAATGGCTCTCTAGAAAGCTTATTAGATACAGAAAGTACAGAAACTATAAATCAGCAAAAAACAAGAATAGCAATAGATATTGTTGCTTCCTTTAGTGAGCTTGAGGCTGTTGTCATGTATCGTCGCCTCACAGGTACAGAGCAAGGCTCAGTAATGGACTATATAATATAGATTTTCCAATTTATGCATTGGGATTTCCGATCCCTATCCAGGACTGGAAAGGGCTTTTGGTGAGTAGCGATCGCTTCTGCCACATCCCCAGCGACCCGTCCCCAGCCGGAAACATTTCAACGTCTCCTCCCTGGAATGTTTCCGCAATTGCAGCGAGAATCGGCTCTAGCAGATTCCAGGTAGATTCCCTAGTAGCTTGCCCCTAGCGCCTCTCTAGGGTCACTTTAATGGGAGCTGACGCGCTCATCTCCCTCACCCAACAACTCGACCACAGCTTTGAGCTGATCACCGCATTGAATCTTACAAGCATCTACACTCTCTACGCTTAAATTTAATTCTTACCTAGACTTGAGTATTTTGTTCCGGATTTTTCCTTGTTTAACTGTATGAATTATGGCTACAAAGACTTTGAGTTTTATCTATAATGGAAGACAAATAAAAACTTTCATATCCTAAAATAAAATCCCGACAAATAGAGTTTAACCAGGGATGATAAATCTGTTTTATTTATAAAAATGCAGTGTCCCTGGCAGCAAACCCTGAAAGCCTCCACAACTTTGTTACTTTTTGCAAACAACACATCAGAGGGTCTGAAAAGGCGGAAGCACAAGTTTTTTTAGACAGATTCTTTAAGGCTTTTGGTCATAGAGGAGCATTAGAAGCTGGTGCTACCTATGAAACAAAAGTTGCTCAAGGGAGTAAGAATAAAAAAACAGGCTTTGCTGATTTAGTCTGGAAACCCCGTGTCCTAATCGAAATGAAAAAACGGGGTGAAGACCTTAAAAAGCATTATGAACAAGCTGAGCGTTATTGGGTACGTCTTGCGCCAAATAGACCAAAATACACAATCCTCTGTAACTTCGACGAGTTCTGGATCTACGACTTCGAGAATCAGGTTGATACTCCAGTTGATACCATCTCCTTAGAGCAGTTACCAGAACGCTCTGGAGCTTTTACTTTTATGGAGCTTGAAAATCAAACTCCTGTATTTCGTAACAATCAAGTTGCTATCACAGACCGTACAGCTCGGAGATTAGGAGAACTCTATCAGCTCATTATTGAACGGATAAAAAGAGCTAATTCAACTGATTTCGATGAACTCAAAGTTCAGCGCTTTTTGCTTCAATGCGTCTTAGCAATGTTTGCTGAAGATCATGGGCTATTACCCCGTGACTTATTTATTAGTTGTATACAAGATTGCTTAAATGGAGCGAGTACCTATGATGTTCTAGGCGGACTATTCCGGGAAATGAATCAACCCGGAATAACTCCAGCAGGACGATATAAGGACGTGGATTATTTCAATGGCGGTCTGTTCTCAATCATTCACCCCATTGAACTCACACGAGAAGAATTAAATTTTCTAGATGTCTGTGCTAGAGAAAACTGGAATCAGATAAGACCCTCGATTTTTGGTAATATCTTTGAGGGAGCAATTGACCCTAAGCAACGCCACGCTTACGGGATTCATTTCACATCTGAAGCTGATATCCGCCAAATTGTCAGACCAACAATTAGCGATTACTGGGAAGAGCAAATTGAGGCAGCATCAACTATTGGAGAACTGAATGCTCTGCAAATGGAGTTATGCAGCTATCGAGTTTTAGATCCGGCTTGTGGTTCTGGAAATTTTCTCTATGTAGCTTACCAAGAACTAAAGCGGCTTGAAAAGAAGTTAATTGACAGAATCGCAGAACGTCGCAGAACCCCAGCAAAGCAACTAGAGATGGGGTTTGTCACTCCACTTCAGTTTTACGGAATAGATATCAACCCATTTGCTGTTCAACTGGCACGGGCAACAATGATGATTGCTCGAAAGATAGCAATTGATAAGCAAGGTTTAACTGAACCCGTTTTGCCGTTAGACACGCTGGATAAAAATATTGTTTATCAAGACGCTCTGTTTACTGATTGGGTCAAAGCAGACGCCATTATTGGCAATCCACCTTTTTTAGGCGGCAAACACATGAGGTTAGCCCTTGGTGATGACTACATAGACCGTGTATTTGAGCGCTTTCCTAATGTCAAAGACTCTGTAGATTTTTGTACCTATTGGTTTCGCCTTGCTCACGATCATTTAGGAGAGGATGGCAGGGCTGGGCTTGTCGGAACCAACTCCATTAGCCAGGGAAAGAGTCGAGCTGCAAGCCTTGATTACATTGTTAAAAACGGCGGTTATATCCATGAGGCTATCTCTACTCAGCCTTGGTCAGGTGAGGCGGCGGTTCACGTCAGTCTCGTCAATTGGTGCAAAGAAGAGCCTGCTATCTACCACTTGGACAACCAAAAAGTTCCTCAAATTAATTCCTCTTTGAGGTCAACAACAGACGTTTCTTCTGCTATTCGCTTATTGGCTAACCAGAATCGATGCTTTCAAGGAGTTATTCCCGTTGGGAAAGGATTTATAGTAACCGAGGAACAAGCCAATGCATGGTTAGCATTTGACAAAAGTAACCAGGATGTCCTGAAGCTCTTCTCAATGGGTGCGAATCTAGCGAAGAATCCTCATGGGCTGCCAGACCGTTGGATTATCGACTTCAATAATATGAGCCTTGAGGATGCGAGTGATTACGCTCTACCCTTTGAACACGTAAAAAGTACTGTTAAGCCAGAACGGGATACAAATCGAGATGCAAAAGCCAGAACTTATTGGTGGAATTTTTTGCGTCCACGTCCGGAAATGAGAGAAGCGATCGCTCCTCTATCCTTCTACTTCACCGTACCCAGAGTTTCAAAGTGGGCTATCTTTATCCCTGCTCCTCTTAGCTGGCTACCTGGTGACAAATCTGTGGTTGTTGCCTCAGATGACTTTTATGCCCTTGGTATCCTCTCATCTCAAGTGCATCGTGTTTGGATGCACGCCCAGAAATCCACACTCAAAGCCGATATTGCTTACACCCACAACACCTGCTTTGAAACTTTTCCATTTCCCCAAAATTCAGACTCTCAATTAGTTGAACAGCTCCGAGCAGCAACCCAAAACCTGCATAACTATCGCACTGAGCAAATGGAGAAAAAGCAGTGGGGGATTACTCAGATCTACAACAAATTCTTTAATGAGCCATCTAGTCAGCTTTACAAACTCCATGCCAAGCTTGACCAACTGGTGATGCAAGCCTACGGGTTTAGCTCTGATGATGACATCCTAGAGAGGTTACTAACCCTGAATCTTGAGCTAGCAGAGAAGGAAAAACAGGGTGAGTCTGTTATTGGAGCTTGGGCACCTGATTAACTAAATGCACATTACATCAGAGGTGATTAAACCAAGACTCATGAACCTCGACAACTTCAACCGCCTTAGTCTCAACACCAAGCTTAAGGTCTTGGAGAATAGGGTGGCACATAGGGGAAATTTTATTTAGGGTGTAAATAGGGTTGAAATAGGGTTTTTAAATTGCCTAAAAAAGTAGACTGGGGTCTGATCAGGAAAACGTTCGTTGAGAGCCATGAGGACTTAACCTACACTCAGATCGCCTCAATGTTCAAAGTAAGTTTGGCGGCCGTTGAGGCACGAGCAAGCTCCTCAAAGACGAATCCAAAAGCTGAGGACTGGAGAGGACTCAGAGAAGCCTACAGGATTGCCCAGACTTCTCACCCTATTATTACCCCCAAAACAGCTCACGCCGCTGTTGAGCCAGAGCAGGTAGAAGTAGTCACTCGTACCCCTGCCCCCAAATTAGATACAAGAGCGATTCTTGATACCGCTATCGAAAAATATTACATGGAACTGCCCAACTTGCAGCCACGCAGTTTGGAGAGGGCAACTGATTCCTTGTGCCGTTTACTTGAACTGAGAAACAAGCTCTATCCGCCAACCTTCAAGGAATGGGCAAAGCTGACATTAGAGTATGGCTACAACCTTAAGCAGATGGTTGCAGAGTTGAAGGAGTTAGTGGAGAACTCTTGAACAAACCTCAATAGTTAACCCGGACTTGGTATCACCCCGGAACCCTTAACTCCGCATAGCCAACATATTCGCCGCTGGTCAACCGGGCAAATTCGGCAGCGGCATAAGCAACCTGAACCAGCCCCCCTCGAATCCACTGAAAGACCGCCCCCCATTCTCCGGCTTGCTCACGGCTGATTCCCCAGCCCCTTGACTCTTGCAGGGGGTGAACCTCTAAACAATTTTGAATATCAGCCTGTTTCTCCCGTAAAGTCTCCCGCAAAGCATCCAAGCGAACTCGACTGGGCTGATTGTCCTGAAGTGCGATCGCCGCCTCAACCTCTTGAGTTGAACAACCAATGACAGCGGCTTCAAATTCTTCAATACTTACTACCCCCTCTAACTTAGCCTTCAATACTTCAATCGGGTTACGCACCTCTAACGCCTCACCCCTCTCTGACGTTGGGACACCTTCACCCTGGTTATTAAGAGAATTCAGTGGAAGGTGTCCCACCTCTGAGACTTGCGTATTGGGCGTTTCAGGTGTCTCTACCTCCTGATTTTGAGCAGCCCACTGATTCTCAACTATCACATCCCAGTTGACAGCAGTATCAGGCTCAAGGGTAGACTCAATTCGTTGCTGAACGCACTCATAGACAGCGGAGCGAATAGGACTAGAGAGGTAATCGGTATCGACTCGATAAATACGAATCTTCTCCCCAGACTCGTTCCTAACCCGGTCACACTTGCGTTTCACATCGAGCTTATCGAGAACGCGCCCAACATACTCACAGGGGTTGCTATCCCCCACACTAGTACCGATGTACCTAGACCTTCGAGCATCTTTCCCTTTCTCCCAAAACTCAACAGCTTCAGGGGTATCCTGGGCCCATCGAGACTCTGGGTTCAAAAAGAACTCAATCCCCATCTCTAATAAGGTGTGAACCTTCAACCAATCACTCTTGTAAGTTGAGAGATTTAGCCGTTTAACACAGTCCGGCTCGTTCGGGTCGGAGAAAACCATTAGCTTCTTATACCACCGCCGCTGCTGTAGCAGCTTGGCAACTTCAGGGTGTTTCACAAGGAAGTGGAGTTCAACCTTAGATAACCACGCTCGATCCTGGTACTTAACCTTGCGGATGAAATCAGGGTCAAAGATAGGCTTTGTTTCTGTTATCACAACTTCGACTTCACCCCCCCCTGATTCTGGGACACCTTCACCCTGGTTTATAGAAAAATTAAGCGGAAGGTGTCCCAAGTCAATCACTTGTGTATTGGGCGTTTCAGTCGTCGGATAGTCGAGTTTTTGAACGGTTTCATTTTGACTTAAATTGACACTTTCTGACGCTTCATGACGTTCGTTGGGGTTAACCTCACCCCCCTCTGACGTTGGGACACCTTCACCCTGGTTATTAAGAGAATTAGGCGGAAGGTGTCCCACCTCTAAGCCCTGTGTAGTGGGCATTTCAGGCGTCGGGATGCCGAGTTTTTGAGCGGTTTCTAACGACACTTTCCCGCTCTTAATTTCAGCTACAGTGCTTTGTGGCAACGAGACAACTTTTGATACAGTTTGAGTTTTGTTCTCTATCCCTGGTAGCCGTGAAACTAGACGGTGCCGTGTGACTTCCGTCTTATCCTGCTGAGTTGCATCAAACTTCCGTGCTTTATCATTGGCTTCCTCATCCGTCAAGGGTTGAGCCTTGAATATCTCCTGACTCTTTCTGACTTGCACTGCCTCTTGTGCGGCTTCTAGTTCCTTCTGACTGACCTTAAAACCTGCTACTGCCTCCACCTGATAACCAGCCGTGTGGAGGGCATATTCAAGGCATTTGCGTAAATGATTCCGCTCAAATACCTCTCTGGCTTTAAGATGGCATTCGTACTGAAAGTGGGCATCGTTTGAGCGTTGCACTAATAGAGCTGCTTGCTCAGCTATCAACTGCTGTTTCTCGCCTTCACTGACATCGAGCAAGGAAATCTGAGAGCAGGCTAAAGTGTAATCTACGAAAGCCTCTTGAATGTGTTCTGAAGTTAGCTCAACTTTGCCGCTATCAATGCCCTGATTTTGGCAGAACACATGAATGTGCATATCAGGGTCGCGTGGACGACCCAAGAATTGCATTTGCTCATTAGTGAGAACTACTCCGAAAAAGAAGAAATATCCCCTCTTGAAATAATCTTTGATGCTGATTTGAAGCATCTCTCCTGATTCGGTTTTGATTTCTGTTTCTGTGTCGATAAACCATTCCTTAAGTTTTACTTTTGTTTCTGTATCGATACTCAGTCCACTTTCTGCTGTTGGCGAATACAGGACAACATCAATTTTGTTGAGATAGATATATGCTGTGGGGTTAGCCAAAAATTTCTTAGCTTCAGGAGTATTGGAGTTTGAGCCATCCAAACGGAAAACTTTACGACCTTTCAGCCTTAAGATTTCGTGCCAAGCTTCAAGTTTCTCTTGGGAGTCGCTACCACAGATGAAGGGGTCTGAATCTTCCATCATCATTTTGTGGAGTAACGAATAGTCGTTAATTCTCCGTTCCTTGACGATGGTCTCCCCCGTTTCCTCATCCTTCCCAAGTTTTAAGGTGCCCGTGTAGAAGGTAGCTTTGCCTCGATTGCCCTTGTAAAGGTTCTCAACTTTAAGAAACTTCTTGCCGCTAATCCGTTCGGCGTGAGCAACTGTTAGATCAGTCAGATTCCCATCTAACATGATCACGGCTTCAGAATTCGCGATCGCCTGCCCCATCCGTTCTTTGCATACTTGCCGATGGAAACTAACCGCCGTTTTGGACGTGTAGAGATGTTTGAAAGTCCCCTCGATTTCGTCCAATATGAGGCGCTTATTTTCAAAGTGATGTGGCTGGAAATAAGGGAGGCTATCAACGCAGCCTGTGACTCGTGAGCTTGGATCGGCAATCAGTAGTAAATCGTCCTTGGATTGCCTCAAATCTTGCTGTAAGTGATACCAGTTTCTCCCCCGCTCAGCGAACTGAATCAATAAGGAGTTTCGATATCCGAAGGAATTCGCCCCAACGTTGTCGTCTGCCAGGAACTTATTGTGAACATGGTATGTTTTGCCTGTGCCCAATCCACTCAAGACAGCCAGATTGATTCCTGGCTGGTCTGAATCCCAATCAAAATATTTAGAATCAATGACGTGATCGGGCGTGAACTTCCGCATCTTCAGCCAGTCTTTTCCGGCTTCAGATTGTAGCTCTGGGAAAATGTCTAATACTTGATCTAGCGATTTCCGTAAGACTTTGAAGCTAATCCCCTGTTCATTTGGGGGAGTACTTTCAATCTTTAGTTCGGGTTCAATAACATCAGCCGCCTCAAAATCCTCCCAGCCGTACCCAGCTTGTATGGCGTCGGATACATCCCATCCCTTTTGATAGTCATCGGGCGCGGGAACCGAAGCAATCCATCCACGCCCCTGGAGAGCAGCGGCTAGTTTTTGCGCTCCGTCCTCTCCGGCTTGATCGCGATCGTAGAATATGGTGATTTGACCTGGCAGTCTCTCCAGTTGTTCAGGCTTGGGGACAGTACCGGCCCCAGAAGTTGAGCAGGCAACTGCTACCTTTTTCCCCCGCCGCCGTGCGAGTTCCCCCAGTAGAATCGCGTCCCATTCGCCTTCACAGAACCAAGTCTCTTGAGCGTCCAGAGGATTGTAACTGAACCAGATTGTCGCTGGTAATCCGAACTGCGCCCATTTGGCAAGATACTCCGGTCGTTGGTCGCCAGTGAGCCAAGGTGCAACCCGCTTCTTGACGTAAAATCGCCCTGATCTATCTGCGGCCGGGATAAATATTGCAATAGCACGGTACTCTTCCTTGCAATCTGGCTTGCTTCGATCTGGCGTTACTACTCGTTTCTCTAGCCCCAGCCGATACCGCTTGATCATCTCACGAGTAATGCCCCGGTGTTCGAGCCAGGAGAGTGCCAATTCAGCGTCCTCGGTGCCAGAAAGCAACCGTTCCACCGACCGATTAACCCGCCAATTGTCAACGGTGTAATCTTTGGCGGGTGCCTGCTCTTCCTTGGCTACAGGTGCTAGTGGCGTGAGAGGTCGGGGTAACGGGTCGGGGTAATCATACTCGCTTGACCCATCCTCATATCGAATTGGGATGTTGGCAGACCGCGCCAAGTCGAGAACCGCATCAACAAAACTAATGCGATTCAACTCCATGAGGAATTTAATCGCGCTCCCACCCCAACTACAGCCAAAACAGTAAGCAAGATTCTTGTGAGGCGTAACGGTAAAGCTGGGGGTGCTTTCATTATGGAAGGGACAACAGCCCAAAAACTCTTTGCCTGCTCTCTTGAGTTCTACATAGCTGCTAACAACTTCTACGATATCGACTCGTTGCTTAATTTCTTCGATAAAGTCGGGGTGAAGCTTCCTTCGGGAGATGGCTCTAGGCATTACTTCCACCCCGCTTCGCTACTTTTAATGCTTCGTTAAGCGTGAGTCGATCGCCTAAAACCTTTTCCCCAAGTAGCACTCGATAGCGATTCCGTTGTTTTACTGAAGTGCCCGGAACGCTTGATATTTGTGGCTTCTGCGGTTTTCCTGAGAGTGGAAAAAGTTCTAATTGTCTCCAGTTTACTGGAGGGTTTGATGGTATACTTGTACTATTACTACGAGTTTTCATTGTCTGCGTCTCCGAATTGGTTGTTCGGGGACGCTCTTCACATTTCGCTCTTTAGTTCCAACTTTAAAAAAGCTATGTTGGAGGTATACGTATTGACCCGGTAGTTCCGAGTATCTTGCTGATCGCTTTCCAGGCGATCTTTTTAGAGCGAGATGCAAAGAGCTGCCCTTTTTTTTTTAGAAGTCAAGTGGTTCTTGACGGATTACAACGTTAAACCTATAGCTGCCTGGAATTAGCCGCAAAATCCTCATCTTTGTAAAAATTTACAATGCAACAACCCCGGTCGCCTTCGCTAACCAGGGGGGTGGTTTTTTTTAAGATGGGGAAAAGCTTTTTCATCTCGACCTCATAAACAGCAATGGACAGCAAAAAACGAGTGCAATTCCACACGTCCCCTGCGTTTTTACTCGCTTTGTAGTCGGCTACCCACTGAAGTCTTCGGCTGATGATGCTTTGTGTCCTTGCAGGGAAAAAGACACAAAGCCATTCTACCAACTAATCAAAAACCACGCTACATGATGCGATCGTTGACTGATCATTGTTGCGCGTCATCCTTCTGTTTTTCCCATTCCTCTATAGCTTTCATAAGGACGGTTGCAGCCAAGTTGCTAGCTGGTCGGTTTTCCTCTTTTGCCCATTGTTTGAGTTTGTTGAGTGGCTCTTCTGGGAGATAGACCATTATTCGTGATCGTGAGGGCATCTTAATTACCGCATACAGTTACCTACTCATAATTGTTTGGCTTTAATTAGATGTCAAAGGCTTTCCAATAATCTTTTTGACAGCTCTTGACAGCTCCGAGCTGCCAACACTACTATAACACCATAAGCACCAACCCACCACACACCCAAATAGCTAAATGTATGTTGGGTGACTGCCTACTGAGGGGGTGCTGACTGAGAGGTGAAATGTGATAAATATTGCCACACGGATAAA
>CBKWLJ010000284.1:0-11842 GCA_966675205.1 uncultured bacterium | reverse complement strand
CGTTTTTAATGGCGTCAATTAAATATATAGAAGCTTATCTATTGTGCAATTTTTATAGAATTGATTGGATTTTTAAATAACCGAACTCGTCCTCTCCCAAACTGGCTGAGGCTTTGTATTTGTTGGATACAGCTTCACCAAGCTATGTCAATATTAAAGAGAAATAGACCAAAATCTGAAACTAAGCGATCGCCTAGAAATTAGAGACAAGGAATACTTGAGTCATGGTAGAAGAGAAAAGCCCTAAGCCAGAAGCAGAGGTGGCAGAAGTTGAGTCTCCTTCTCCTAATCCCAATGCTGGAGAATCGGGAACTCCAGCGGCTTCTATAGAGAATGCTCCTAGCAGCGATGAACCCCAAGCCAGTGATTTTCCCTCGGCGAATGCCCCCGACCCAAACGCCGTCAATCAAGAGGCGAACCCCAATGCGGCAAGCGATAAGCCGACACAGGTGGGAGAACGGGGAGACACGACCCGTCAAACCGACGCTAAAAAGCCAGCCGCTAAAGCAGAGGGTGAAAAGGCTGCCGCTAAGCCCGCTCGTGAGAAGCCACCGGCTAAGGCAGCAGGAGAAAAACCAGCCGCCGGGGCAAAAGCCAAGAAAGAAAAACCTCCAGCTCCTGAAGACAAGCCCTTCAATGAATTTATTGAGCAAGAATACTTACCAGCTCTGAAAAGTGCCTTTGCCGAGCAAGGTGTAAATAATGTAGACCTAGCTTTCGTCAAGGACAAAATACAGATTCCCGGTTTAAGTCAAAATGGTGACTGCTGGCAGGTAAGGGGTAGCTGGCAACAGGGAATGCGCCAATTCAATGTTTATTTCCCTGATGAGGACATTGGCAAGCAAAAAGCGTTTTCTTGGTCAACCAATGGAGCGCAACCCAGTACTCTAGAATCGTTCATGATTGATGAGCGTAAGGTGACGCTAGATCTGTTAGTTTTTTACACCATACAGCGGCTCAACGCTCAAAAGTGGCTGACGAGGAATTAGCCCCAGACTTTCTACAGTTCGTGGAAGTGGTAAAGGACAGTGCCAGTTTCTGGGTCGTTCATGACGTTAACGTAGCCTGATCTGAGCATCTCTTTCATTGCCGCTTCCACTTCGGCAAAGCTAGCTCCCGTTGCCATCACGCCTTGTGTAATGGTTAATTTGCCTCCCCTAGCTTGGGCTGCTTTGAGTAGCTTGAGCGTGAGTTGTTCTGGGGTCAGGCGGTTCTGTGTGGCTGCGATCGCAGGTTGGCTCAATGGCATCCCGTTTGGCCCTAAACCATTTTTTGCCAAAAGCTTGAGCTGGTATTCATCCACCATACCGGGCACCAGGAATGCATCCACAAACTGCCCAAAACCAAACATTCCGAACGTCAACAGCCATAAGATCCCACTGCCAATCTTACCGTTGTATATCCGATGAAGCCCTCCTAATCCTAAAAACCAAACAGCCCAAAGCAGGTAAGATGTAGCTACTCGCTCAGTCGTCTTACTGTTCATATAGGTTTCAGCTTTCATAAGCTTTTATCTAAAAGTTTTCCCATTTTGTGCTACCTAATATCAGGGTAGACACTGAACGCTTGAATTAGCCATCTGTTACAGCACCAGTAACAAAGCGCTTCTTCAGGTAGATAGAGGAACCCTCAAAGTGGCTTCTTCTGCATTCCTATTCCTGGGTCTCAGGTCAAAGAATGTTACAAAAGTCTAAGTTACGTTGCAACTCTTAACGTGATCGGCATTTTGTACACAGCAAGACCTTGGTAGACTCTAAAAGCAGTTCAGTATGAACGTGCATCTATTTACCTCCATATCGCCACCCCATTCGACCAGAATCGTAAGCAAAGATAAAGAGCAGCGCTTGAAATGGTAGATTCTCTTAAAAAACCAAGTTTTGAAGAAATGCGACCAGGGGTGAAAGTCCCGGCGAAGGAAACCCTACTGACGCCCCGATTCTACACCACCGACTTCGATGAAATGGCGCGGATGGATATCGCAGCCAACGAGGACGAGCTCAAAGCGATCCTCGAAGAATTCCGGGCTGACTATAACCGCCATCATTTTGTCCGAGATGCAGAGTTTGAAACCTCCTGGGATCACATTGATGGAGAAACCCGTCAATTATTTGTTGAATTCTTAGAGCGCTCCTGTACAGCAGAATTTTCTGGCTTCTTGCTCTACAAAGAACTGGGACGGCGCTTAAAAGATAAAAGCCCTGTCTTAGCAGAGTGCTTTACCCTGATGTCTCGCGATGAGGCACGTCATGCCGGGTTCCTGAACAAGGCAATGTCAGATTTCAATCTGCAGCTGGATTTGGGATTCCTCACCAAGAGCCGCAAGTATACCTTCTTTAAGCCGAAGTTTATCTTCTACGCGACTTACCTTTCTGAGAAGATTGGTTACTGGCGGTACATCACCATCTACCGTCACTTGGAGAAGCACCCAGAAGACCGGATTTATCCAATTTTCCGGTTCTTTGAGAACTGGTGTCAGGATGAAAACCGCCACGGCGATTTCTTTGACGCCATCATGAGAGCACAGCCTCAGTTTCTGAATGATTGGAGAGCGAAGCTGTGGAGCCGCTTCTTCTTGCTGTCCGTGTTTGTGACTATGTATCTCAACGATATCCAACGCTCTGACTTCTATGCGTCAATTGGGTTGGATGCTCGTGAGTACGATAAGTATGTGATCGAGAAGACCAACGAAACCTCAGCACGGGTGTTTCCGGTTGTTCTAGATGTAGAGAATCCAGAGTTTTATGAGCGTTTGGAAATCTGTGTCAAGAATAATGAGAAACTGAGTGCGATCGCATCCTCCAATACTCCCAAATTCGTACAATTGTTCCAGAAGCTGCCATACTACGTCTCCAATGGATGGCAGTTCTTGCGGTTGTACCTGATGAAACCCGTTGATGTAACGACGCTACAGGGTTCTGTCCGCTAAATAAAGTTTGCTCCGCTAACTTGTGATTTGGGCGGTTCTGCATCTGCTAGAACCGCTTTTTTTGCGTGAATGGCTGTTGACACGAAAGGCAGAAGGAATGACACCAAATCTAGCTCTCATATCCCTCTTAGGTTTAGTCCGCATCGGCGGGCTTTCTTTGTATAGCGGTGATTTCCTTCTAGTTAGGGAAAAAGAGAATAATATCAGCAACTTGAGTTGGATGAGGTGGCTACTCAGTCTTAGCTTACTCTTGATAGCTGCGCCTGCTTGGGGTGAAACATTAGATGTAGAGTCCTCTACCCCTGCCCTGAATTCAACGGACAAAAAGACACTATTAAGTCAAACGCCAGCAACTCCTCAACCCCAAGAAACACCACAGCCAGCAGCACAGGGATTGGATTTAAGCCCAGAAATCATTGAAAATAGCCCGGTCTTACAGCGATGGTTGCGTCAGGTGCCCAATGTTTTAGAAGATATTCGTAATGACCCCAGTTTTCGGACTCGCGTTCGGTTGGGTTACTCTCAGTTTCCCTCAACAGGACAAGCAGCAGGATTTAATGTTGGAGTGGAAGATATATTTATCGGACGTACTGGCTTAACGGTAAGTGGGGATTATCACCGCTCATTTAATGGTAAACGCGAAGCTGTTGGCGCAGATTTACGATACTACGTGCGTCCTTTAGGAAGTTATGTAAATTTTGCGCCACAAGTAGGCTATCGGTATGTGGAAACGGGAAAATTTTCAACCGATGGCGTCAATGTCGGTGCGCGGCTGATGTTAGCACTCTCTCGCACGGGTGCAGCAGATGTTTCATTAACCCAGAGTTTTGTCTCTCCCGGTAGCAATGAGGAAGTGGGTATCACGACGCTTTCATTTGGCTACGCTGTTACCCGTCATTGGCGTTTGTCTACTGATATTCAAAAGCAAAATTCGCGAGAAGAGAAGGATAGCCGCATAGGCATTGTTGTGGAATGGATGCCTTAACCGCGCAAAATTGTGAAAAAGAAGAGGAGCAAGAGCGGAAAAAGGTAAAAAATTAGACTTCTTGCATAAATGTTAAAGCTAAAGGTAATAAATAATATATCTGTACTCACCAACCTGAAATTGCTCGTCCTTACAGACAGCCCGAGCGCACAACCTACTTGCCCATTCAGTTTGCCAGATGTTTGCCAATCTTAATCAATTGCAAAAATCGTGCATATCTTACCCTACGCTACCTTTACCCTTCAAACCCAAGATTCACTGTTGGATGTCATCGAGAAGCTAAAAGCTAAAATTGGCTCCCCGAAAGTATTTCGAGAGGATTTGTGTAGCAATCAGGCTCCCTATGCAGGGACGATTTCAAGCTCTGGATTTAAGCTCCGTCGCATTCGTTATAACGAAACACCTTTCTTACCCCATAAACCATTTTGTTTACCCTATATTCAAGGGCGATTTGAATTGTTATCTGATGGAATAGTCATTCATCTTGCCCTGAGAATTGCTCCTGATGTAACTGCTTTCTTAGTTTTTTGTTTTTTTGCCTGCTATAGCCTCGTTTTTCTCCTATTTTTGTCTATGGGAACTGTGTTTGTATATGTATCTATAATCGAAGCGTTACCATTTCTGGCAATGCCCATTTCCGTATTATTGATCATCCGGGATGTATTTCAAAACCAAGTCAATCTTATCTATCAGGAGTTAACACAGATAATTTTAGGAGAATCACAGTGACCCAAATAATTCGTAATTCGTAATTCAAAATTCGTAATTAATTCAGGATACAAGCCCCATTATTCATTTATGGAGAACAAAGAAACGCGCAGCATCAATATTCAAGCTCCATTATTCATTTATGGAGTTTAATTCCAAATTCCGTAGCTTGCTAACGCAAGAGCGAGTATTAATAATTACGAATAGGAGCTCTCGCGACTTGACAGCACTACTGAGAGTTCATCCACAACGAACCCGACTCGTGTAGCTGATGAAAATTTTCAAATCTGGTAGCTGGAAACACAAAGCTTTATGGATTTTAGTGGGCATCAGTGTAGTTCTTCTTGGGAATGATCCTTGGGAATTTCTACCCTTTGTACAACACAGACGGATGTACTGTTCCCATGATGCAATCGAATCTCCCTACTGCGATTTTTCAGTTGTTCACAACCTAGAGGGACATCCTACTGCTTCTGCCATTGCGATTAGTTCAGACGGTCAGACTTTAGTGAGTGGCGGTCAAGATAAAGCCATTAAAGTCTGGGATTTGCAAACAGGAGAGTTGAAAAAAACATTACAGAGTGATTCAGGTGAAATTAGCGCTGTGGCGATCGCACCCGATGGTAAAACCGTTGTCAGTGGCAGTGGCGATCGTATAGTTCGCATCTGGAATATAACTTCAGAGCGACCTCCTCAGATACTTAGAGGTCATTCTGGCAATGTTACTCATGTTGATATTTCCTCTGATGGAAAAACTATTATTAGCCTTGATGATGGTAAATCCCCTGAGATTAAAGTGTGGGATGCCGCAACAGGTAAGAAAAAAGCAACATTGCCCTATTCCCATTTCGATGACATTAGTCCAGATGGCAAAATGGTACTTTTCACTTTACCGAGTAGTAAACTTGTGACCTGGGATGTGGCAACGAACCAGCAAAAAGTTCTCCAAAAGTTTTTTAGTCCTTCGGATTTAGCACGCATCAGTTTAGATGGACAGACACTGGTCAGCATCAAACGCGCAGGGAAACGCTCTTTCTATCTACAAGTATCGGATTTAACAACAGGAAAAGTACAAGCAAAAAAACGCTTTTCTCATAAGATATTTAGACCATCTAATATTGCCCTCACTCAGAATTTTATTATTGGTAGTACTTTGAAGGGGCTGACGGTGTGGAACCTGCAAACAGCCGCGCTAGAAGCCGTTTTGGACAAAGAGTCAATGAGTCATTTTGTTGTTAGTCCTGATGGCAAACTATTAGCTGGAATTAGCGGTAATTCAGCCAGTCTAAATACCAAAATTCGAGTTTTGCAGCGTCCGTAATCTAGGGAAATTTACTATGAGAAAATCTAACTCAACAGTTTCACTCAAATCGGCAGGGGTCGGTAGAGTGCTGTTGTGGCTGCTTCGCATTGCTTTACCATTCGATGGTCTTTTAAGAATTCTCGCGCTAATTAGGCTCACCTTACCAACAACTCCCCCAATCATTAACGCCTTGGAGCATCTGCTCACAGTACCCTGGATTGCAATACCTTTTGGCTGTGTATATCTGGCAATACTACTACTGTCGCTGGTTTGGATCTATCGCCTGCACAAGGACTTACGCCAGTGCTACGGCAGTTATCCGATTGATGCCGAGAATGTCTTAGGCCGCTTTATCTGTCCCATTTTTAACATCTGGGGCATCTGGAACACGCTGATGACAATTTCACGACACTTCAAGGCAGAGGCAGGTCGCTTGCACCACCACGGACTCCTTCTCCATCGCCTAGTTCTGGTGATGTACGGCATTTTTACAGCGTCCTATCTGCTAGACCGATTGAGGTACAGAAAGGACGGTGTAGTCACAATTGAACCCATCATAAATATTCCAGACTCTCTTGTTCCAATTGTGATCGCGGCACGAGAAATCTTAAGTCTGGGAATGGTGTTTGTCCTACTGGCAACCACCCAAACCATTAGCAGTGCCATGCAGCTTAAAGTCCATCAAATCAGTAGTGCTGCCGAACCTAGCGTAGGAAATTCTTTTACCCAGTGGTGTCTCCAGCGGGTTAGTTTATCAGCAGGGGCGAGAAACACAGTAGAGGTGCTGTTTGCAGAATCAGGTACCCGTGATTGTACACTTGCTGCTAAGAAGTTGTTAAGCCGCACTGAACTTAACCTCAGTGATGAACAAATTGTAGATGTCCGCCCTCTAGCCACACTCACAAATCTGGAGCGACTTGACCTCAGTTTCAACACTATTACAGATGTTTGCCCTCTAGCCACACTCACAAACCTAAAAGTACTTTTTCTCGACAACAACCAAATTGCTGATATTAGCCCTTTAGCAGGACTTACAAACCTGAACGAACTTGACCTCAATAACAACCAAATCACAGATGTCAGCCCTCTAGCAAGACTCACAAATCTGGAGTGGCTTGACCTCAGCTTCAACACCATCACTGATGTTAGTTCTCTAGCAACACTCACAAACTTGGAGGTGTTTCACCTGAAAGGCAATGCGATTCTTTCAGAATAGCTCCGCTGAAGCACAGCCAATTTGCCTAATCAGTTATCCAGATGTTGGTCAATTTTAAGAACTTACCAACAAAGTGAGATTTTTATAATCACCTAATGAACTCATAACTAATTGCATCCTTGAAGCACTTAATTTTATTGTTACAAGATTTTGATAACTTGTTCCTGATTTGCAAACTAATACTCATCAATTACCGATGAAAATTTTTCTTAAAATTGCAATTTTTATTATTATTTGTATGATTGCTCCAATTGCTTTACCCCTATTAGCTGGGATTTTAGCTCCTATTTTGGGCTGTGAAAACCTGAATGAAGGTTCAGCACCGGAATGCCCTGGTGGTGAAGCTCTCTACACAATGTTTGTCGCAGGTTGGTTTATTTTATTTACTATACCGACGGGTTTGTTGGCTTTAAAAATTTTAGCGATCGCTTTTCTGATCTATTTGTTTATAGAAAAATACCGTCAGGAGTAAAAATGTTTTTACTGAACAGTTCGCTGTTTATAGGAAACTTTATAAAAAGACTTAATGGACTGTTTTTATTCCCCTGCGAGGTGCTAACCAATTACGCGAAAAAATGCATATAAAATTGTGTAATTTATCAACGAATTGTCTTCAAATCCAGGCAAGTAGAAGTGGTCATTTTGTGTGGATCGATCAACCGGATATCATTGTAGATGCAGTAAAGATTGTATTCAAGAAAGCCGATTCTTCTTCGCAGCTTCCTCCGAGTGCATCCCAATGAGAGCGAGATGGGAAAGGGATGCTATATAGCGTTTTCATTGGGGTCGTAAACACAGCAACGGTGTGTAAAAGGCAAAAGGCAAGGGGAAAAAGAAATACGGAGCTTTTTTCCAAAAAAGACAAGATAATCTAGGTTTACAACTGATTTGAAAACGCTATATAGCCAATGGTCGGTTAAAAGGTGAGATTTTAGATATCGAAATTGAATCCAATAATTCTGTTCAATTTGCTACTTATGACTCCTTGGCGCATATCTAAGCGTATCCCCCCAAATCAGGAGGCATTCAGCATCAACTTGGAGCGATGAGCGTGCAATAGCTGAACGTCTAATCCTGTCACTTGCTCCAGCATATAAACTAGATGTTCTGGTCGCAACAACGTGCCATCATTGCGACAGCTACCCACGTAGCGTACAGTAGCCAAAGGCACTTTCTCTTCCTCCGTCTGCTTCTGTCGTTCCATCAGTTCCAAGTCAAATAAGCGATCGCATAAATTCACTGGGTATTTCTTCCCTGACTTCGTGGTGTGTTCCCACTCAATCACTTCACGCATCTTCAGCGCCTCAACCCAGTCTTGCCATCTCGCGTCAGACGTTCCTTCCACTCCCAGCGTCAGCAAATACTCTGCCTGTTCGATTACTTGCGTTGCATTAGGACTTTTTAAATCAACTTCCTCAACGTGATACACCGGTATATCCTGTGGCAGTTGAGAAGCTAAGCGTTTTTTGAACTCCTCCACATCCATGCATTGAGTAAGCTCAAATTCTACAATCTCACCCTCACTCGTTGCTCCCAACGGTAAGGCATTGGCAATCATAATCCGAGGCATGGGGTGATAACCCCCGGTGTAAGAGATAGGGAGTGATGCCCTTCTGACTGCGCGATCGTACAACCGTACCAAATCCAGATGACTCACCAACGCCATATCCCCCAGCTTGCCATACCACACCCTTAAACGCTGTACTTTCTCTGGATTCGGCTTGAAGTGTCCTTCAAATTTGGGGATGGGTAGGGGGGGAATCACTACGTTATGGCCAAAATCAACCCCACAAATGCCACAGTGAGAACAACCTTCAAACGAGCAATCGGGTACTGTCGCTGCTTCTAACGCCTTTTGCAAGTCTGCAATCAGCCAGTTTTTATCAATCCCGGTATCAATATGATCCCAAGGTAATGGCGTATGAAGGTTGGTAGGTTGCAGGTTTGAAGGTTGCAGGTTTGCAGGTTGCAGGTTTGAACTTTCAACCTTTAACTTTTCAACCTTCAACTCTTCTTTTAACTCCATAACATTCCATTCGCCCTGTTCTACTTGGCGATATTTCCACGTTAAATCAGATTCTGCGATCGCATTTTCCCAAGCTGCAAACGCTCGATCTAAATTATCAAACCAGGAATCCATCCCTGCACCCAGTTCCCAGGCACGCCGCAGTACAGACGATAACCGCCTGTCACCCCGTCCCACAAAGTCTTCCATTGCCGAAATCCGGACATCTGTAAAGTTTGCCCTAACCCCCTTCATCCGACGAAATTCATTGCGAAGTAACTCTTGCTTGCGGATAAACTCAGCCGTTGAAACCGAGTGCCATTGAAATGGAGTATGAGGTTTCGGGGTAAAGTTAGAAATCGTCAAATTAAAATTTAGATGCCGCTTTCTCCCCAGTTTGCGACATTCCTGTTGCAACCATCGCACCGTCTCGGCAATACCTAATACATCAACATCCGTTTCCCCAGGCAAGCCAATCATAAAGTAGAGCTTAATCTTATCCCAACCCTGCTCATAAGCTGTCTTCACGCCTCGCAGCAGTTCTTCATTGGTTAAGCCCTTATTCACAATATCCCGCATTCGTTGGGTTCCGGCTTCTGGGGCAAAGGTTAACCCCCCTTGCCTCGTCCCACCCAAGATATTAGCTATATTTTCATCAAATCGATCAACCCGCTGACTGGGTAAAGAAAGAGTAATATTCTCATCCTTGAGGCGATTTTTAATTTCCATCCCCACAGCAGGCAGGGCAAGATAATCGGAACAACTGAGAGATAAAAGGGAAAATTCGTTATACCCCGTTGCTCTCATTCCCGTTTCAATCGCCTCTACCACTTGTTCCGGTTCCACATCCCGTGCGGGACGAGTTAACATTCCCGGTTGGCAGAAGCGACAACCGCGAGTACAACCTCGCCGGATTTCAATCACAAGTCGATCATGTACTGTTTCTACATAGGGAACCAACCCGATGGAGTAAGCGGGCATGGGTGTGGCAACTCGTCGTAAAATCCGTTTGGGTACGTCAGGGCAATTGGGATGAACTGAACCATCCTCTGCCATATCGTAAAACTGAGGCACATACACACCCGGTATTTGTGCCAAATCCAGCAGGATTTCTTTTCGACTTAACCCTGCTGCTTTCCCTTCTTCCAAAATTAAGCCAATTTCTGGCAGCAGTTCTTCCCCGTCTCCTAAGGCGATAAAGTCAAAAAAGTCTGCATAGGGTTCAGGGTTGGATGTGGCTGTTTGCCCACCCGCAAAAATTAAGGGGATGTCTGTGATATCCCTATCAGCACGTTCTTTCCAAGTCAGGGGAATTCCTGCCAAATCCAGCATTTCTAGGATGTTGGTAGCCCCTAGTTCGTAGCTAAGACTAAAGCCTAAAATATCATAATCGGTGAGCGATCGCCGATTTTCCACCGCAAACAACGGTGTTTTCGTTTCTCGCAGTTTCGTGGCTAAATCGGGGGCGGGTAAGTAAGCGCGATCGCACAGTTGCCTGGGTTGGGCATTCAAAATATTGTAGAGAATGATATGCCCCAAATTGGAAGCACCGACTTCGTAAATCTCCGGATAGGTTAACACCCACCGTACCCGTGCGGCTTCCCAGGGTTTGTGAACTGCCCCCAACTCGTTACCCAAGTAACGCGCCGGTTTATTAATTTCTTTTGTCAGTATCTCTTCAACAGTGAACGCCATGACATCCTTCCCAGCCGCAAGATTAGCAGCTAACCCTTAGCACCCATTCATCTTACCGAATGTTGCTCATAACTACACTGTCGCCTAACAATTGATACGTTTAACCTCGCGAGACATTAGCCAATCTGCTAGAACTCGCGAGGCTTAACCCGTGTATTTTGCAAGTGAGTAGCGAGGCGAAGCCTAGTCCAGACGAGGGGAACAATGAGAATGAATCCCGGAAAATGCTTTGCTCAGTTTAAGGAGTGAGGACTAATTTAATCAGTGCATAGCACCTAAAAGTGGAAAAACAATGGTGTTGAATGACACCAATAAAAAATTTTCCATCAATTTTCTTCCCTATTAGGACTAGGCGATCAGTCTGCTAACTTCCTCACCTTTTTCTAAGGTCGCTGCAAAGGCATCCCGGCTTGCAAAAATCTCAAAGGCTTCATCAAGCTGAGTCAGCTCAAAAATAATACGAATCGAAGGAGCAACTGAGCAAATACCAAAGCGCCGCTGCAAACGTTGAGCTAGGCGAAACGCTGTAATCAACGACATCAGACCCGCACTATCAAGAGACTCTACCCTCTGCATATCAACCAAAATCGCATGTTCAGATGCCGCGACAGCAGATGTGAGCTGACGTTGCAATTCAGCAGCATTGGCAGCATTGATATGGCCTGAAGGCTGAATAATTGTCAAGTTTGAATCTAAGATAGCGATTGCCATGACTAAACCCTCACCTTTGTTGACTTAAAAATTAATAGAGAATGTAATCGAAGATACTCTTTGCATTCTCTGATTCACTACTCCTTGTGATAGATTTTGCTAAATCTTCATCAAGTAGCTCTATTTTATTAAAGTTTTAAATAAATGAATTCAAAAAGCTGTGTATAGTTATACTTCTTTTTTTCTATTCTTGTCATAGACCATACCCATTACTCAGATGTACTTTTATTTTTAATAATTTTTTTTTTATGGTTTTCTAGTTCAAAATTATTGGTGTTGCCATCACCCTTGAA
>CBKWLJ010000283.1:0-11844 GCA_966675205.1 uncultured bacterium | reverse complement strand
ATCTTAGTTATTTAGATCATTGTATAAAAAAGCAAATACCCTACCTAGACGCTATAGGAATAGGTAGGGAATGTTCAATAATCAAAAATGGCGTTTAGACGTTGGGCCTGGATTAAGCCTCACTTTCAATATAGATAAAGAAAAGTGCAAAGACCACAAGAGGTAAGAGCCAGGTTACTACGGGAATCAGAATCCAGGGTAAGAATGAAGCTGCATATGCTCCTGTCATATCAAACCTTCCTCTCTAAATTTATAGGGTTCCAAAAGAGATAATTACAGTTAGCTGCTTTACAGCCAAAGCTAAAAGCTTCAAGCCGATAGATTCCAGCCAAAAAAAATTCCTAAGTATTGTGAACTAGACCCCGGAAGATGGAATCTACAATGTCAAAATTAGCCAGTAGGAAATAGGCAACAAAAGCGCCACCCATTGCGCCAATGAAGAACCCGCCCGTCAACTGGCTCCAGCCTTCAGCCGTTTTGAGTTCGTCAGGGGTGCGCGGATTTTGAACTTCAAATTGACCACCGGTTTGGAAAGAGACAATGCCATAGATAGACATACCTACGGTGGCAATGATAATAGTACCGATCGCTGAAATCAATCCGCCCATGTAGGCTACATCTGTCTCCCGCAGAGGACCGAGTACAGTCCAGGGGCCGACTAAAAAGTAACCATGAGCCAAACCAATTTCGATTCCTCTCACCAAGGGAGAAACCCACCTACGGTAGGCAGGCAGGTTATTGATGTAAGCCTTAACGAGGGGAGAACTGTTGATAGGGGTCTCTAAGTTACCGAGAAAAGGGTCGCCTTCATAAGGTCTAACGACCTCTGCATTTCTTGGATCAGCCATACTTACTCTCCTTTCTGTGTGAAAGTTTACACGAGAACTTGAGATCACATTCTACGCAAGTAGAGTTACCTATTTGCTTAAATCACTTGTGACCTTTAGAAAAGTTCATTAAACTTCTTAGCGATGGAGACTTCATCCATCCCTGAGAGGAGTGCAGACCCTCCCTAAAGCAAGGGATTGCGGCTAGTGTACTCGCAGAGTTGCTCGCTTCGTAGATTGCGCGTCTCTTGTTGTATTGGCTACAGGTAGGGGCTTTGGCATTCGTGCCCCTACAGATGCTGTGTGTTCCACTCGATTGAAAACCGCTATAACTGCATTACTGACGGCTAATCCAACAAGCCGACCTACAAGCATCATCACTTCTACCGTAATCTACCGTCCGGCTCAAAACGGGATATCATCATCATTAAAGTCAGGAGGCGGTGAATCCAAAGGGCGCGGTTTCGCTCCATCTGGGGTCATTTGCAGGTCGATCCAGCGCTTAGCGAAATGAAGTGCTTCTTCCTGAGTTTGAGCATTATGAACGGGAATCACGCATTCCCCAGTGGCACTCCACACTTGAACGCAGAATACTGGTCTAGCCTCAATAATCCAACCGCGATAAATTTCTGCTGAACTCATTGTTGGCACTCACGCCTGTGAGCAAGCTGAAGGCTACTCTTCAACCCTAGCACGATTTAAAAGAAGGTGGGTTTTGTACAGCCTTATATAGTATTTATGAGAAAGGCAATCTTAATATCGATTTAATTCAATGAGACAGCTCCTCAATCAACAACTATACACTGCGCGAAAATACCTGCAACGCCTGATTCTCCCCCTGTTATTATTCGTTTTTGCGAGTGGATTTGTTGCAGCACCTGCTAACGCCACTGGCGTCTATCAAATGCCCAACATCCGAGCAGGCGAACCGACTTGGGTGATTGATAAAGCCGAAGTTCTCAGCCGCCTTAATGAAGGACGTTTGAGCAACACTCTGGACAGTTTAGCCAAAAAAACTGGCAATGAGGTCAGGATGGTAACCATCCACCGCTTGGATTATGGGGAAACAATCGACAGCTTCACAGACGCACTGTTCAAAAAGTGGTTTCCTACCCCGCAAGCCCAAGCGAATCAAACTTTACTGGTAATTGACACCGTTACCAACACGACTGCTATTCGGACGGGTGAATCCGTAGAGTCCACTCTATCTAGTGAAATCGCCCAGAGCGTAGCAGATGAAACAGTGAGTGCACCACTCCGCAACGGCAACAAGTACAATCAGGCATTATTAGATGCTAGCGATCGCTTAGTTGCCGTCTTGTCAGGTGAACCTGATCCTGGCCCTCCTGCTGTAGAAGAGAATGTTCAGGTTGCTAGTACTTTTACTAGTGCAGAAGAAACAGACACCAAAAATGCCACCATCTGGGTGGTTGTGATCTTGGTGATTGCCACCGTTGTCCCGATGGCTACTTATTTCTTCTATCAGAGTTTCTCAGGTTAAGCGTTAACAAAGGTTGAAGGTTGGGAGGTTGGAAAGTTGGAAGGTTGAAGGTTGAAGTTTTTAAGCTGTAACCTGCAACTTGTTAACCCGCTAACTTTCTAACCCTTCTAATCCTGAACATACTCTTGTCCATTAACTAGAGCATACTCAGCCCGAACAAACTCTCGCCCCAAATAAGCGGCATGATCGAGCAGTGTGACAGGACACGGCTGAGTTTGCTCAAAAATTACAACAGAAAGTTCTTTAGCTGTTTTGCCAGTAAACAGAGTACTTTGAGTCCGTTCTACCTTACCCTTCGCTGGAATGACTTTACCCGTTTCCGGGTCAACGGCTAAACCTTGCTCATTAATAACATTGGTGAAATGCTTGGCACAAATTAGCCCTGCGTCCCGATCTAGATAGATAATGAAATAGCCGCCTGGGTCAAGGTCGAGATGACGATGGGATAGCTTATCATCAATTTCACGCAAAGCATCTACGGTTTGATTCATCTTCCTTTTGAAACAATTCTTCTAGTCTTTCCTATTTTGGTGCTGTGACACCACAATCAGACTTAATCTTAGTTTAGAAGCTGGCTTAATGTGCGATCGCGCACTGAGTCAAGTCAGTATAAATGGAAACTCACCGAAAACAACTTCGTTAGCCGGGAAATTTTTCACTGTGACACTCACCCCGGTAACTGGCACACTCCTCTGCCCTCCACCAAAGAGGATGCGTCCCTGCCCCTTAACTTCAATCTGAAAACAGCAGCATCTTTTACGAAAAGACACTTCTTCTCATGAACTCGGTTGAAGGTATAGATGTTGAGACTCTATAGCGATTTTCAACTGCATCCATTACGCGGTAGGGGCACGATATTATCGTGCCCTTACAAAAACTTGTATTAGATCCGAATGAAACTTCTGTAAAAGAAGTTTTTGGAAATTTTAACTATTAAGTTTTTCAAAACTCATCAAATAGATTTATTAACCAGTAATTGTCTAGGTAGCCGATTAAATCGAGCAAAGCCTCTTCTAGCTCAAATTCAACATCTCGATTCTGAATATCAGTGATTAGCTTGTAAATCAACTCAAAGTTAATTCGATCTTCCTTTTCCATAATAACGAACTTACCATTGCCAGCGCTTTCAAGCTTTTTTATTTCCTCTTTAGCCACTTTCCCTGTAATTTCTGGTTGGCTTCGATCCCTAAAAAGTTTGAAAGACATATCCTTGTGTTCCTTGTGTTTGAGTACTAATTCATTCCAATTCTGGATTCTGGCAGTAAAAGAACCTCCACTTACTTGTAAAAAACCAATAGCAACTCTTTGATTTTCATTTTCGACTAAAATGTGTTCAGGTAGTTTCCTGTTCCCTAATCGTAGGTTATTGATTTCAAAATATTTGATGCTTTCAAAGGCTGTAGCAATAGTTTTCAATTTACCGATATCATCACTATCAGCAATAATTTTAGGGTTTTTGTCTTCTTGCTCAAGCAAACCTTTTTGTTCTTGCAGATATTTAATAATTAAGGTTGGCTCTAGTTTACAACTTTTCTTCAGTTGATTAATCTCTTCTTTCAATTCATCATTTTGGAGATAAAGCCGTTTTAAATCATTCCCAAAATTACTAATTATGTCTTGTAACTTATTAAAGCTATTTTCTATATTTTGTAACCTTTGTAAGGTATCATTTGCTTTCGATTCTTCCTGCCGTTTAGAAAAAGCCACATTTTGCAGTTTGTTCAATTCATTCTCTAACCATTGTAATCTTTGTTGTACTGTCTCACTATTCTTCTCCTCTTGTTGTAAATCATAACGCTTTGGCAGAGGAATATTATTAACTTTGTATCGATAGTAATCAGAGGCACTATTTAAAACTGCTCGAATAGATTTTTGATTAAGAATAATTTCTAATTCTGTTGGATTATATAGACTTTCTATATTTACAGCAAATCCTCCTGAATTTAATTCCAATGTTTCTTTTAGCTTTAATTCCAGTATTTCTTTTAGCTTTTCATTAGAAGGTTTCTGTAATCGAACTTGGTATTGTGATACTCTATCTACAATCGAAGGGTCAAAAAATTCCTTAAACTGCTCCCAACGTTCAGGGAATAAGTTAAGAATAATTAAACTATTAGGAACATGAGTAAAAATTTCTTTTACTGCCTCGCCGAAATTGATCAATAGCGTTTCATTATGTTTGTATCCCAGTCCTTCTAGCTGGTCAAAGACAACAATGAGTGGTTCATCCAGGAGAGAGAGTTTACTAAAAACAGAAATTGCCTCTAAAGAGAAAGCTTCCCTACTCATCTCATCGCGCCAGTTATTCAAGCCAATGAGATCTACTTCATCTTGTGTTAGTTCATTGGCTGATAACCATCTCGTTACTAATTCTTTTCTTCTTGGATCAGAATAACTACAATATTTAACAATGCCCTTAATTATTTGAGCTGAATAACCTGCTACTCCATACTCATTAGCCCACCATTCATTTGTACGTTTCTCAATGTGCTGCCAAAAAATACGCTTTTTCTCTGAGCCTTCAGCACCTAAAACCTCATAGAGTCTGAGATTATTATTCTTTACAGCCGCTAGTATTTCATGATCTTTTTTATTAAGTATCATTATTCTAGTTGTACTAATCAGCTTAACAAAGCTGTTAGCCAATAGATACTCTAGCTGTGTATAGTGACTACCAGAAACCTTCTTAATAAAAGATTCGAGGATTCTGCTGTAAGTGTGATAAAGAACCGAGTCAGGATTGTTTGGCTGCCTTATAAAAAGTAACCGATTAATTTTTAATAGCTCTTTAGCAAGACGCATCATTAGGTGGGTTTTACCGCTTCCCGGTTCACCAATGACAACGGCTCCCTTACTTTGGTGATTTTTATCATGCTTAATATCAGTGATAATAGATTTGAGAATTTCAAATTCATCCTGATAAATTTCTTTTAAATCTGCATGATCTTGGAATGGATTATCGACGCGACTACTCCCAAAAGGATTCGCTTTATCTCGTAGAGTATCTATTAGAGAAGGTTTTGCTGATTTGCTCATAATTTTTAGATACAGTTGGTAGGTAAATTCAGCATCATACCTTGCTGTATGAGCTAGATAAGGGTCAAAAAAACTTTTATTGGATTTTAAATTCAGGTGCTTACTTAGGTATTCTAGAGAATAACTGGGTAAACCTGGAAAGGATGCTTGCGCTAGCTCACAGCTACAGGCAAAAGTTAAATTCTGCCAAGATAAGCCAGCTTTTCTAAAGCTATTCTTTAAAACTTTAATGTCATGTTTGGCATAATGGAAAATGATTAATTTAGTTTGAGCGATTTTAAAGACATCAACGACAATCTCTTTAAGAGGTTTAACCTTAAGCTGTCTTTCATCATTGCTAGGATGCTCTATAGAAAAGGCTTCGTAAATTAATTGCCCTCGACTGTCGATAATGGCAATTTCCCGAAGCTCATTTTTGCCTTCGGTGTCGATAACGATGAAATCTTGTTGTACTTGCATCTAAATGGAATTAGCTTTTGGCTGAAAACACCTGCTCAACACACTCCGATAAACTGATTACTCCTCAATTTCTAAGTTAATCTCGCGCTTAGTAAAGGGTAATTCCTGATTAATCGCGTCGATTTCTTCCTGTTCCATTGTGTTGATTTCACTGATGTAGTGACGCAAAATTTGAGCCATGCGTTGATTGTAAAAGCGGTGCAAGCTGTGGTTCGGTGTTGCTGGGAAACCGCGCCGTCTTTTGTGACGCCCACCTGCACCGGGGTCAAACATCTGTATGCCATTGGCAATTCCCCACTCAATGGGGGTATAGTAACAGGCATCAAAATGCAGGCAGTCATATTCTTCAAAACAACCCCAATAGCGCCCGTATAGTTGGTCGCCCTTGTTGATACAAAACGACATTCCTACAGGATGCCGATTATCGTCTTCTCGATAGGCAGCCACTAATAATACGCGATCGCTATAGTTGGGATACAGTTGCTCGAAAAACTTGCGGGTGAGATACTTGCTTCCCCACATAAATTTGTCGCAAGTGCTGCTGTAGAAGCTGTAAATCGAGGGAAACAAGGATTTTGGTATCTCCTCTCCTCGGAGAATTTCCAGGCGCAAATTAGCTGAAGTAACTGCCTTTCGTTCCCGTTTGATATTACGGCGCTGATTGGCGTTGAAAACACTTAAGTAATCATCAAACGTCTTAAAGCCTTTGTTTTGCCAAATATAGCTGTGATGCAGCCAACTGGTAAAACCCTGACGTTCCATTACCCGACGCCATTGGGGGTCAACGAACAGGAAATGGCAGCCACCAATCCGATTCTTGTCACAAAAATGATCGATCGCAATGACCATCATTTCCGTCAACTCATCTTCATCTTCTCCCGGTGCGATCAAAAACCGATAACCTGTAGCAGGGGTAAAGGGCGTCATTCCCAAAAGTTTCGGATAGTAGCGCACTCCTAAGCGGTAAGCTAAATCTGCCCACTGATGGTCAAAGACAAATTCTCCGTAACTGTGCCCTTTAATGTAGAAGGGGGCAACCGCAATCAACTGTCTGTTTCGCCACACCGTCAGGTGATTGGGCAACCAACCCGTTTTAGACGTAGCACTACCGGATGTTTCTAGATTATTCAACCACTCCCATTCCAAAAAAGGTGTCTTTAGCGGTTGGGCGAGAGCATCCCACTCCGCTTTAGGAATGTCAGCAATCCGGTTAACCCATGTAAAGGAATAGTCAGGCTGGGGCTGTTGAACCATTGAGGGAATCCAGGATAAAAACTTGTTAGAGTACCAACGCATTCGCTGTCAAGGGCGGGCTGATTTGGCTCGACCCAGTTCGTTGTCCGGAGCAAGCAATCGCAAAGTAAATCCTCGCTCCAACGGGAAAAACTGTTTTTAGGTTAACTAATCTTTACGAGCGTTGCAGTCGATAGTTGAGAAATACTTCATGTTCAATTGTTTGGACGCTTACAAGTTCTAAACGCGGTGCTAAGTCTAAGGAAAACCCCTCGCCCTCTACTGGCGTCGGTGCTGGTGTGCCGCCTAAAATTAATGGGCAAACGGTTAGCCAGATTTCATCAATGAGATCGGCTTCGAGTAAAGAAGCGACCAATTTGCCACCTCCCAAGATGGCTAAGCGCCTAACTTCTAAGTCAATGAGCTGCTGGAAGGCATGATTCCAATCAATGCCGTTGGTGTGGGTATCCGCGACCAAAATCCGCTCAAAACTGCCATCGCCTAACGCCTGTTGAGTCTGCCAATGTTTAGCACCCGCTTGGGTTGTCAGCAACCAGCGAGGCACCTGCTGACTAAAAAAGCGCAAATCAGGGTCAAGCGCAGCGGAAGCGGAGCAAACTATCTGCACAGGTTGTGGGGGGGCCCCACCTTGTTTGCGGATTTGCAGCAATTGAGGATTGGAGATTCCCAGGGTTGTACCATAGGCACGAAGCGTACCTGCACCAAACAAGACGCCATCAGCTAGAGCAACTTGTTTTTCTAAATGAGTTAAATCGGCAGAAGAGGAAAATCGAGCAGGCGATCGCGTCGTGTCTGTAATCTTACCATCAGCACTCATGGCGAGAACCACCGTTGTATAGGGTCGATGGATGGCAGAAATTTCAGACATAGCTACTGACTGGAAAACAAAGGTTAAAGATTTGGGAAAATAGACCCTTTTTGGGTAACTTCTCTAGTGGCTCGCGTCTGTAGGGATACACGAGGACTGAGAACCGTTTTAGGATGGATGAGATGGGTGATTCATCTACTCTTTTTATTATGGCTTTTAAGTTTTCTTGTTCAATCTTAGAGACATCTTATGCCTAAGCCAGGTCAATACTCCTTTCGTCGGATTTTGCTGTCACGCCTATTGCTGCTAAGCGTACCAGTGTTACTAATGGGGGTATATGTGACCTATAGAAAGGCGCGATCAACACTTTTGGCAACTGCTCGCCAAAATTTGATCGAGAGTGCCGAGAGAAAAGGAGAGAGTATTCAACAATCCATTACCGCACTTAAAGCCAACCTAGAGAGAGCAAGTGAATCTGTAGTGCTACAGACTCAGTCAAAACAAGCCTATCAACCTTTTATCGAGCAACTCGCTGAACAATTCCCCTCTCAGATTCAGTGTGTGCAACTGAGGGAGATTCAGACAAAACAGCTTGTTGCCAGTACCTGTGGCACTCAACCCATGCAAGAAGGAGTAACGCTATGGCCCCAACGACGGGCGCTACTGCCGCGAAACCGCTCTCCAGTTTATGTGAGTTTACAAAACCTCTCGACCCCGTTGAGTAATAGCTCCAACTCCTCTGACACCAAGGATCAACTCGCATTATTACTCAATGCGCCAGTTTATAATGCAGCAGGTCAACTCCAGTACAGTCTCACTCTTGAAGTTGCCTTGCTACACCCACAGCGCACTAAACCCAGGTCGCTATCTGGCTATGGCGTAGTGATTAATCAAGAGGGTACAATTTTAGCCCATATCGATCCCCTGCGCGTGGGTCGCAATATTAAGCAAGAAGAAGATGGTGGGGCGCTTGAGGAAGTATTAGATAATGCGATCGCAGGTTTGCAAGATTCTTTACATCTGTTTTCTTTTGAAAAGCCAGGTGTCGAATTAGTCGCTGGATACACAGCCATTCCCAGCCCTATTACAGGGGAAACCAATCAAAAGTGGACGATTCTATCGATTACACGCTTAGACAGTGCCCTCTATGGCCTCAAAGATATTCAACAAGTTTTAATTATCCTCACCTGCGGCTTAATCGCAGCCAGCTTCGTAGCAACCCTTTATGTTGCTCGTGATTTGGCGCGTCCTTTGGAAAAACTCAGAGATTACGCCCTCGATGCCTCTGACCTTCACTCTGTAGAACCTATTCCCCACAACTTTAATATTCGGGAATTTAACCAATTGTCGGAAGCTTTCGATGGGCTAATTTCCCATCTGAGACACTGGGCAGAAGAACTCGAAGCGGCTTGGAAGGAGGCACAAACCGCTAACCAGCTCAAAAATGAATTTCTTGCTAATACCTCCCATGAACTAAGAACTCCCCTCAATGGCATCATTGGCTGCCTCCGACTGGTACGAGATGGCTTTTGTGATGACAAAGAAGAAGAACTCGATTTTTTACAGCGAGCTGATGATGCGGCAATCCACCTTTTAGGCATTATCAATGATGTTCTGGATATTGCCAAAATTGAAGCAGGAAAGCTTTCTGTAGAACTAGAACCCATTGACTTACGAAAGCTCCTCAATGAAGTCATCAATTTACAGGCTGTTCCCATTCAACAGAAAGGCTTAGAGTTTCATGCGAGTGACCTACATGACGTGATTCCCGTCCGTGCCGACCCGGCAAAACTCAAGCAGGTACTATTAAATGTAGTCGGTAATGCGGCAAAATTTACTGACTCAGGCAGCATTACAATTAGTACGCGGATTGAGCCAATTCCTGTAGCCCCCTCGGAGCTAACTCCCTCTGGTGAAGACGGCAGAGGAGAAATGTCTATTTCCGGAAAACAGCGAGAAGAACGTTTTGTTCCACCTACAGGTGATGAGAATCCGGTTAATGACTCTGCACTCTCTTGTTTTCATATAATTGTGATGGTTAAGGATACAGGCATTGGCATTGACCCAGCTCAACAGCATAAACTCTTTCGCCCCTTTGTCATGATTGATGGCTCAACCACCCGCAAATTTGGGGGCACAGGTCTTGGTCTGGCAATTTCGCGAAATTTAATGACATTAATGGCAGGTAACATCACCCTCTATAGTGAGGGGAATGCTCAAGGTACAACGGTTGAAATTTCCTTGCCGCTTATTGAGCGTTCACTGTTGTTCTCAAGCGAATCTCACAAATCAAGCGAGGTTACTCAGGAGTCTACGGCAAACGATGTCAATGCAGCCGACTCGAATGGAGCTATCACTTCTAGGGAACCGCAACTGAAGAACTATGACTCAACTTTATAGCGATCGCACAAAGAAGGTTACACGGCTAAAGAATTGTCAAACTGAAAAGAGGTGGTAGTGGGATGGCACTGATGCCGACTTGATCACCATTTATCCCATCCATAAAACCCCAGCCGCCAGTGCTATCCCCAATTGAGTTTCCACCAAGGCTGAGATAAGAGCCACTGACATCATGTGTCCCCAACTCAGCTACGTTTCTTGCGATCGTTGTATTCTGGATGAGTGGATTGACATGATCGGGGAACATGCTGTCAGGGGAGTAAATGCCACCGCCGTGAGTTGCGGCTGTATTATCAACAATCATGCTATTAATAACCATCCGATTACTGCTAGCTCCACCACAGTAAATGCCGCCGCCAAGACCAAGCGATGAATTAGCGCTGAGCATACTGTTAATTACGGCTAAACTGCCAAAGTTCCAAATTCCACCCCCACTCAATGCTGCTGAATTATGGCTGATGGTACTTTTTGTTACCGCCAACATCCCGATGTTGGCAATGCTGCCACCATAAGTTGCCGAGTTATGGGTGAGAGTACTCTCAGCCATGATCAGATTGCCTGCATTCCAGATGGCACCTCCGTACATACTTGAGCCATTGCTCAAAGTTAATCCTGTAATGTTAACCGTCGTCTCCGGGGCAATCTCGAAGATGCGGGATTCACTATTTGCACTGATGGTTAATGCTTCAGCACCAGGCCCCTCGATCGCCAAGCGATCGCTAATATAGAGTTGCTCTCCCTTAAGCGTAATGGTCTCAGGAGTAGAGCCAAGATTGAATCGAATAATGTCAGCACCAGGAATTACATTAGCCGCATGGATAGCTTCACGTAGGGATGTTACCCCATCATTGGCATCGATAATATCAGCCGTGGTGTTGACAATGAGAACATTTGGGTTGAATTCACTTTCTAACTGGGTGTCTACTCCTCTACTCGAACTGGCACGCCACATCAAATGTTGTGTTTGATTCCAAGAGTCTTGCAACGTTCCCTTATACAAGGATGTAAATTCAGATGGGGAATGGTGAGACAATAGAGACTGCTCTACAGGAGATGATGCAGAAAACTCTAAAGGAGACGACCCGAAGAAACTCATAAATAGTCGATCATGAACAGCGCACACCAGAACTTATGAAAATCTTTCTCCCCTGCTTTTGGAGATAGTTTCAAGCTAGGTAAGAAATATAAGGCTTCAAATGCTGTAATGAAGTTCTAACCCGTCAATAGAGTATGACGACGCAAATAGACCATCCAAGGATGACCCTACTAGAACTTTCTTGAAATTTCCTAAGTTTAGGCTTATCCCCCAAACTTAAGCCAAAGCAAGTCAATTGCTGTAGATACTGGCTGAGGAAAGGATAGTTTTTTTCAATAGTATTTTATAGCAGTGCTGAATTAAATACAACTACAGCCGACTGAAAGTTTGGATCGGCTGAATTTAAGGGTTGTATTCAGTGACACAGAAAGTATGTATCAAAAAATACTCCTTTGGATAGTTAATTTTTCTCATCTGTACTTCAAAAATTAATAAAAGTATTTAGAAAATTAAACAAAAGTAA
>CBKWLJ010000282.1:0-11853 GCA_966675205.1 uncultured bacterium | reverse complement strand
ATTCAGGAGAAGGAATTTTTCATTTTTTCGTTGTGAGCTTTAGCACATGGGCGGCGGTCTTGAAAATCTAATCTGAAAATAGAAGTTAGGAGTCAGGAGTCAGGAGTCAGAATTCTCCGAGTCAGAATTCAGGAGAGGGAATTTTTCATTTTTTCGTTGTGAGCTTTAGCACATGGGTGGCTGTCTTGAAAATCTACTGTCATCATAAGGTTCGTGAGCGATACGCTCATGGTCGTCTCTTGCGATCGCCATGATTCCAGCCATACCGAAATTCGTCATCAAGCCTGGATACTGTCTACAGGCTGAATACACCAGGGCAAATTTCCCCTGGGGGTGAGTGGCAATGGCGCGAACGCTCTCTAAATGAAGAATCACGGTACTGCCACTCTCTCAGAGCTTGTTTCTTGAGAAGCTTAACGTCTAGCTAAGGTTAACTTCGGCAAAAGGCGTTCCAAAACTTGCTTGAGAACCATTGCTGTCCAATCCACATCCGCTTGTGTCGTATCTCGCCCCAAGGTGAGGCGAATCCCTCCTAAGGCAATGGCATCACTGTATCCCATGGCTTTCAAAATGGAGCTAGGGCTGAGTTTGCCGCTATGACAGGCAGAACCCGCACTGATACCAATCCCGGCTAAGTTCAGTTGCCGCACGAGAGTTTTACCCGTCACAGTTTTACCATCACTCAGAACTGAGAAACTGACGTGATGGGGTAAGCGGTGAATGCGGGAACCTGTGGGTATTAAGTTCGAGGTATCACTCAGTAGGTCAAAAAAGCGATCGCGCAACCGAATTAACCGAGGTGTCTCTGTTGCCATTTCCGCTGCGGCCAGTTCTGAAGCTACACCAAAACCGGCAATCATCGGTACTGCTTGGGTACCGGAACGCAAGCCTAATTCTTGCCCCCCACCCAATACTAACGGCACCAACTCGACACCCGAACGAACATAGAGGGCACCAGCACCTTGAGGGCCATAAATTTTATGACTCGAAATAGATAGCAAATCTACAGGCAATTGCTGCACATCAATCGGCAGACGGCCGGCAACTTGTACCGCATCGGTGTGGAATAAAACGCCCCTATTCCGAGCAATTTGAGCGAGGGCATGAATCGGTTGCAGTGTACCTACCTCGCTCTGGCCATAAATAATGGAAACCAAAACCGTATTCGGTTGCAGGGCATTTTCCAAATCTTGAGGATTCACTCGTCCTTGGGTATCCACAGGTAACCGCGTTACTTGCCAGCCCCACTGTTCTAACAAGCGCACAGGTTCTGCTACTGCTGAATGCTCAATCGTGGAAATAATCACATGCTGGGGTGAGCGATACCCTCGAGCTACCCCCATGATTGCCAAATTGTCTGCTTCAGTGCCACCAGAGGTGAAAATAATAGACTCTGCGGGTGCATTAATTAGCCCAGCCACCTGCATTCTTGCCTGTTCCACCACCGTTGCCGCACGTTGTCCCCATTCGTGCAAGCTGGAGGGATTGCCCCACTCTTGAGTGAGAACTTCTTGCATGGCAGCAATGACCTCTGGGCGCGATGGAGTTGTAGCGCTATAGTCCAGATAAATTTGCATGATCTTCAGGGAATGGGCTATCTATACTCTCAGGATATAGTCTCTAGACCACTGCTCCTTAAGATCAGTGTTTTCATGTAAAAATTAATTTTTTTATGTAAATTTAGTCGATCATTTGAGGTCAGCTCCGACCGGATAGCTAACCACCGGGTTTATCCACGTTGTAGTCTTCGTGAGATAACACCGCTTGGGGTACCAACAGGCTACCCTGAGCGCGGCAAATCATTCGGTAGTTACGGGTAACGGGAATACTGATAATACAACGGTTATGACGGAGCCGCTTTCCCCCATATTCTCTGTAATTATTGCGAGTTTGTAACCCAGAAATAATCGCACGAGCCTTCACCACAACATGAGCCGGTAGATCTTGTAAATCAATCGGGTCTTCGGCAAAGGTGGATTCCCATTCCTCTTTTTGCTGTCTTTTCTCTTCTCTTACCTTTTGTTCTTGGTCGCATCGGTGGCAGGTTTGACCATACCCCTTATGACCGCAAGGAAAGGTTTTCTTTCTTCTGGACATAAAACGGTGGGAGAGGGTCTTGTCCCACAACCTAATGGCAGTTGTTCGCCCTGTGAGCAATTCCCCAAATCAAACGGTTGACAAATTGGCGAACAGAAGTTCGCTTGAACTTTATGTTAGTTCAATAGCGACCAGTTTTTGAGAATTATTTGGGTGAAACTGGGCACATTAATTCCATACATCTATTGAATCCTTTGATCAGAAAAACCTTGCATTTACTCTCTCAAACTTACGGGCGTTTTTCAGGTACCTTGCTGCTTGTACTAATTCTTGCCGCTTGCCAACGAGTTGAGTCCAAAATTAATCGTGCAACGCTCTTACCTCAAGATCTTTTTGTGCAAGCCTACTTTAACCATGCCGAATTAGCCCAATACACGGAACCCTACCGGAAAGTAACACGAACGGGAGATAACTTGGAACAGATCATTGTCGAGGCGATCGCATCTGCTCAAACAACGGTAGATATGAGCATTCAGGAATTGCGTTTACCGAAAATTGCCCAGACTTTAGTAGAACGCCATCAAGCTGGAGTTAAGGTAAGAATCATTTTGGAAAATAGCTACAATCGACCTTGGAGCGACTTTACACCCGCAGAGGTGGCAAAACTTCCCCCACGAGAACAAGATCGCTACAATGAAGGATTGAAACTGATCGACCGTGACGGGAATAATCAGCTATCCCCAGAAGAAATTAATCAGGGGGATGCGCTGGTAATCCTACGAAATGCCGGTGTACCCGTCATTGATGATACGGCTGATGGTTCAGTAGGTAGTGGCTTGATGCATCACAAGTTTATCGTTGTTGATGGACGCAAGCTGATTGTTACCTCCGCTAATTTTACCAGCAGCGATATTCATGGTGACTTGACATCAAGCACAACTCGTGGCAATGCTAATAACCTACTGAAAATTGAAAGTGCCGATCTAGCTGACCTCTTTACCCAAGAATTTAATGTCATGTGGGGGGATGGACCTGGGGGAAAATTGGACAGTCTGTTTGGGGTCAAAAAGCCGTTGCGATCGCCCCAGCAGGTTACTTTAGGAGAGACTACCGTAACTGTCCAGTTTTCGCCCATGTCTCCAACCCAACCTTGGAGTCAGACGAGTAATGGGTTGATTGGTAAAACCCTGAGTACAGCAACCAAAACCGTTAACCTGGCTTTGTTTGTCTTCTCCGAACAACGGCTAGCCAATGTTCTGGAAACCAATCATCAACAAGGCATTCAGATACAGACGTTAATTGACCCAAGCTTTGCCTATCGCTACTACAGTGAGGGACTAGATCTGCTTGGGGTTGCTTTGGCTAATAAATGCCAATACGAAGTGAATAATCATCCTTGGCAAAACCCAATTGCAACGGTTGGCATCCCGCAGTTGCCTAGAGGGGATATCCTCCACCATAAATTCGGCATTGTAGATGGGCAAACCGTGATTACAGGGTCTCACAATTGGTCAGAGGCAGCTAATACTCATAATGATGAAACATTATTAATCATTCATAGTCCTACAGTAGCTGCCCATTTTGAGCGCGAGTTTGGACGCCTCTACAGCAAGGCAGTCTTGGGAGTGCCGCTAGCAGTTCAGCAAAAGATTCAGGCACAGGAGAAAGAATGTCCTCAAATTACTGAGGCAATTGACAAGAATGCACCCACTTCTGGGCAGTTGGTGAACCTTAATACTGCCAACCTTGAGGAATTAGTCACATTGCCAGGAGTTGGACCTAAACTGGCACAGCAGATTATTTCCGCACGGCAGTCAAAACCGTTTACTTCTCTAGAAGACCTAGAACAGGTACCAGGAATTGGAGAAAGTTTGCTGCAAAAGTTAGAGAGAAGAGTGAAATTTTAAATTATGAATTATGAATGCACCAATTATGAGTGAATTATTCCTGTTTTGAGAGGAAGATTTTGACGGAATTATGCCATCTTTGTAGAAGACTTTCACACCTAGCTGTGTTCAAAAATAGCTAATTCCCTTTTTTTAATGCTTGCTAAGCATCAATTTGCGTATCTCCACGTCATCAGTATCTGTAGCAAAAAATGAATAGAATTGGAATAATTTTTATTCCTCAGTTTTCTCAGATTCTTAGCTTTTTCAAGTAATCTCTTATTAACCGAGCAGTATTAAGAAGGGTATCGTCTACCACAGGAAAATTTATGTTTGAACTGCTTCGCGAATTCCTCTCGCATCACCCCATTATGCTTCTGTTTCTCACGATTGGCTTGGGGTATCTCTTTAGCGAAATTCGTATCAAAGGTATTGGCTTGGGCATTGCCTCAGTATTGTTTGTGGGAATAGCATTAGGCGCATGGGGTAAAGATTCATTTAGCCTACCTGATATCATTACCCAACTCGGATTGATCTTGTTTGTTTATACCATCGGGCTTGATGCTGGGCCTGCATTTTTCCGTATTCTCAAACAGAGAGGATTAGCACTTTCTCTTCTAGCACTAGTAGCTATCATCGGTGCAGCTACAATGGCGCAATTGGCGGTGAAAGTATGGGGGGTAAATCCTGCGATCGCAGTTGGGCTGTTTTGCGGTGGATTGACGAACACACCTGCACTTGCAGCCGCGACTGAACGACTAGGCTCAAAGCCGGAAAGTGCGTTTCTCACGATCGGGTACTCAGTTGCCTATCCACTCGCGGTAATTCTTCCCATTGCGATCGCAGAATTGGTGGGATTCTTGAAGCATGTGAATATCAAAACAGAAACAAGGCGTGCCGAAAAAGAAACGGGAGAAAATACCGAACCACCCGTAGCACAAAATATTAAAATCACTTCTCCGGAATTAGCTGGAGTGAGACTTCAAGAATCACGGCTATTCCACCTGGGAGTCAAGGTCAGTCGGGTACAGCATGGCGATACGGTTAATGTAGCAACACCAAACACAGTACTGGAACTGGGTGACATCATTCGCATTGTCGGCAGCCAAGAAAACGTTACTAGAGCAACAGCACTAATTGGTATAGAAGTCCTGCAACCGGGCCCTGAATCTCGACGCGACCAAATCAATTATCGCCGCATCTTGCTCACCAACAAAAAACTGGTTGGTCGTAAACTGGGTGAAAGCGGCATCGAGGCAAAATGGAACGCGGTTGTTACTCGTATTCGCCGTGGCGATATTGATTTTGTACCAACAGATAACACAGTAATTGAACGTGGCGATCGCTTGCGGGTGGTTGCTAAAACAGAGGATATACCCGGTTTAACTAAGTATTTGGGCGACTCATTACGAGCGTTGAGTGAAACAGATTATCTTTCGCTCTCACTGGGAATTCTTCTCGGTGTTTTGCTCGGCAGTATCGCTATTGAACTTCCGGGCAATTTAAAGCTTAGTCTGGGACTTGCAGGCGGCCCCTTGTTGGCAGCGCTAGTCTTGGGATGGCGCGGCAGAACAGGGCCATTGGTTTGGGATTTACCTGCTGAAACGAGCGCAACCCTGCGGCAGCTTGGACTTGTCCTCTTCTTCACCGCCGTTGGTTTAAAGTCCGGCTCACACTTTGTAGACGCTGTGATGGATAACGGTCTTATCCTTCTCATTGTCGGCATGATGATTACCCTTGTGGCAACATTAGTTTTGCTGGGTGGTGCAATACTGGTGTTACATCTCGATTGGGTAACTGCCACTGGAATTCTTGCAGGTGGGCAAACTCAGCCTGCGATTCTCACCTTCATCGGCAATCTGGCTAAGTCCGAAGCGCCTAATGTTGCTTACGTTTCGATTATGCCGACAGCGATGATTGCCAAAATTATCGCGGCGCAAGTGCTGCTGTGGTGGTTGGGTGTGTAAAAGGGAAAAAGGGGAAAGGTTAAAGAGGAAAGGGGGAAAGGTTCATCAATTAAGCCTTTCGCTTTTTTTTACCCTCTCCGATACAGTGCAAAGTCTACGTACAATAGCTTACAAGAGCGATCGCACTGAATCTTTACGCAGTGAAACTCACCTGAATAATCATGTCGTTGTAGTCTCTATCCCCACCGCCTGGTAAATCCTCAAAACCAAAGATGTTATCCCCCAACAAGCGCAAGTGGTCAACTCCATCACTATTCGCCGCCAAAAACGGGAAGTAAACGGCTGGATCATTAGCGGAATTTCCATCCAAAAGAACTTCGGGTCTGCCATTGATAATTAAAAATGGTGCATAGAGGAACCCGCCCTCTAATTGGGCGCTGAATGTTGCTGTTGATTGATTAGCAACTGTTAGGTCTAAGTTTTGCACTCGCTGTTGTATGGCGGCTTCCACATACCCTGCATTGCCTGGGAGAACATCAGCCGTGCCATTACCATCCACATCAATGCCACCCGTTTCATCTACAACCCGATAAAAACCACAGAAATTATCTAAAGCCGCTTCCCGATTCACCACAAACTGAGCTTGTACTAAACCGGTCTGATTGCGTAAATCAATCAATTCTTGTTGCGATTCCCCTTGTAATGCTGCCTCCACGCTTGGGAGTTGGGCCGTGGGTTGAATCGTCATCACCAAGTCATTAAAATCTTGGTCGCCTCCACCCAAACCATCTTCCCAGCGCTGGACAAAAACTCCATTGCCCTGATCGGATACTTGCAGATGGTCAAACCCACCAGGATTAGCAGAGGCAAAAGAGAAGAATACATTCGCCGAGGGTTGTCCAGCCGCCAAGTCAGCGAGTACTGTATCTGTCGTGCTGTTTTGTACCAAGTAAAACCCTAAGCGAGTATTGGCTTCAAAGCTGAGTACGCGAGTTTGGTTCGCTACTCCAAAACCATCTGGAGAATTGGAAACAGATGAAAAAATTACCCTTCCTTGACTCAGAGCAGCTTGCAGATAGCCGGGTTGACCGGGGGCAATGCCATTGATTGTACCTTGGTCATTATCGATCGCAAAAACGCCAACTTCATTAACCAAGTCTGCACTACTTTCATTCAGGGTAAACAAAAATTGGCTTGACCCTGTAGAATCCCCAACTGTGATGGTATCGTTCGGGGTGTCAATCGGAGTTGGAGTGGGCTGATTCGGTTGATCGGGCTGATTGGGTATAGGGTTAGCTGCTGCCGTTACTGCGATCGCAGCCGTTTCTGTCTCGATACTAAAAGGTGTTGCCCCACCCGTTTCGATGGTCGTAATATTCGCCGTACCGCCATTGATCCCGAGGGTTTGATCCCAGGCACGAAATGTAATGCCTGTTGCTACAGTGCCATTGAAGTTAGGGTTGGGGACAAAGCGGATTCTTGTATTGGCGTCCGATGTCAGCAACCGTGCCTCGTTGTCTGATGGAGTGCCGAAGGGTGTCCAAGTGCTGCCACCATCAATAGAAAATTGCCAGGTGCCGTTCGTATTGTCTACCGCCGTGACGGCAATCCCTTGCAACGCGCCCAGATCTAGATCGGTAATCGGATTACCGGCGAAACCACTGGCAATTATTGCAGAAACCAGAGTCCCGACATTGTTAGTGTCATTTCCGTCAATTGTGGTCAGGGTCGGTGTTCCGGTATTATCCAGCACAGGAGCCCTATTGGAACGGATTCGGCTTAAGAAAGCATCGCGGTTACCGCCACCGTAAGTGGCTTGGTAAACACCTAGTGTGGCAAAGTTCGTAGAACTCGTTTGACCTGTTACATAAATGCTTCCTTTGTTATCTACAGCAACGTAAAACGCTTCGTCATAGCCATTCCCGCCGAGGTAGGTGTTGTAGAATACGACGCCATTGGGGTTGAGCATTGCAGCGAAGGCATCGCGATCGCCACCGCCGTAAGCTTGCAGAGGGTTAACTGTCGGATAGTCAGTTGCAGATAGGGTTTCACCTGCGACATAGGCATTCCCTGCACTATCGATGGCAATAGAATCAGTCGAATCACTTTGACTGCCACCGAGGTAGGTACTGTAAACTAAGGCAGTGCCAGCAGCGTTTAACTTGGTTACAAAGGTATCTCGAACTCCTCCAAAAGTCGGTTGTGCAGCATTGACTGTCGTGAGGTTGGTAGATTCCGTGTCGCCTGCAATGTAGATATTGCCTGCACTATCGAGTCCAATCGCATCGCCTGAATCTAAACCATTGCCCCCAAAGTAGCTACTGTAAAGCAATTGCGCGGCAGGTGTGGCAGCGCCAGGATTCAATCTCACCACAAACGCATCTCGGACACCGCCGAAATTGGGTTGCAGTGCTCCAGGTGTAATGGCAAAGGGGATGGGTGAATCAGGAGCCGAATCTACATCCCCGGTAATGTAGACGTTACCTGCGTTGTCTACTTGAATATCATTACCAGAGTCAAATTGACTGCCACCGAAGTAAGTGCCATAAAGGAGTACGCCATCGGCAGAAAGCTGTGTCAAGAAGGCATCAGCATCACCGTTATTATTGGCTTGAAACGCATTAGCCGTGGAAAAAGCGGCGACCCCGTTGGAGCGGCTTGCGCCCGTAATGTAGGCATTACCTGCGGCATCCACAGCCAGTTTGAAGGCTAAGTCATCACCCGCGCCACCCAAGTAAGTGCTGTAAAGTAAGGTATCTCCAGTCGGGTTCAACTTGAGTGCGAAGCCATCCGTCAGTCCTCCTCCAAATGCAGCTTGTACCGCGTTAACGGTAGGAAAGGTGGCATTGGCTGGAGCGCTAGGAGAGGTGGTGACACCCGTGATCAAAATATTGCCTGCACCATCGAGGGCAATATCACCTGCCACATCTGAACCAGCACCACCGATGAATGTACTAAAGAGGACTGCATTGCCCGTTGGGTTCAGCTTCGTTACAAACACATCTGTCGTATTGGCAACTAAAGGATTAAGCGCGGGTTGTACTGCACCTGCCGTAACGGGAAAGTTAGCGGATGGTGTTGAGCCTGTGACGTAAACGCCTGTGTCATCCACAGCAATGCCAAAAGCTTGCTCATCAAAGCCACCGACTGCATCGCCGTTGCCGCCGAGGTAGGTGGTGTATTCCAATACTGGGTCAATCACTAGGGTGTAGGCTGGGTCATAGGTTCCGAGGGTGAACCCAACCTGATTGTCACCGAGTAGGGTATAGGTGCCCTGTATGGTATGTCGCTGTCCATTGATGTCTTGGTAGATATAGGGTGCAGCTTCCACTAACTCTCCCAAAGGAGTCTGCAACACTAGTGCCCCATCGTCTCGCAACTGGATGCTGTCAACACCGCTGAATTGCATCCTAATCTGCCCTGGATCAGCTCCGGGCGCAACGATAAATTCGCTCTTGAGTTCACCTTCGCTGCCTGTAAAGATGCGATCAATGCCCTGGTAAACGTTTTGGTATACGATGCCGTCATAAGTAGGGACATTGGTGTACCACTGATGGGGGTTATTGCCCAAAATAAAGTTAGCCACTCCGGGTAGGGGGTTCAATGCCGCAATTGAGGCATTGGGGTTGGCTCCTACCAGTTGCGATCGCACTACAGAACTTACTGTCTCATCTTCAACTTGCTGTGAGGCAGTCAAAATAATCTCGTCTGGAGTGAAGAAGATGGTGTGTCCTGCCCCTCTCACTTGAAAGTTTACGGCTGAGGTAGTCTGACCAACATTGGCAATAAAGCTTAAGGAAAGCTGGCTAGGGGAATTTACCATTACTCCTGACTCTGACACTGTCATGGCTCTATAACCTTTGCTAATTTTGGGTAAGAGCCTACCTGGAAATGGATGAAGTCACAACCAGTTCGAGAACAAAAGCCTTGGAAAACCAAGCATCATGGGTTAAACACGGAACGTAAAAAAATAAGTAGTTTTCTCTGACCAGAAAAAACTATATCTTGCCGTCTTTCTATCTCCTCCTCAAAGCATTCTCCCGTATGGGGATAGCCTTGCTATCCTGAAGGAAATAACCCTGCTTGGATGATGAGGGCTTTGAACGATGACTGAACAACCCACCCGTATCTGTATCCTTGGTGGAGGCTTTGGCGGTCTCTATACTGCCCTGCGCTTGAGCCAGCTACCTTGGGAAAAGCACCGACAACCCGAAATCATCCTCGTCGATCAAAATGATCGCTTCTTATTCTCCCCTTTGTTGTACGAACTGCTCACAGGCGAACTGCAAACTTGGGAAATTGCCCCACCCTTTGAAGAGTTGTTGGTCAATACGGGGGTGCGCTTTACTCAAGCGACGGTGGCAGGCATAAATCTTGATGAACATCGTGTCCAACTCCAAGATGGGCCGGAATTTTCTTATAGCCGCTTAGTGTTGGCACTAGGAGGAGAAACTCCTCTGGATATGGCACCGGGAGTAGCAGAGTATGCTCTTCCCTTCCGCACGATCGCAGATGCTTATCGTTTAGAAGAACGGTTGCGGATTTTGGAAGAGTCCGATAAAGATAAAATTCGGGTCGCGATCGTGGGGGCCGGCTACTCTGGGGTAGAGTTGGCGTGCAAGCTTGTTGATCGATTGGGAGAAAGGGGCCGGCTGCGGTTGATTGAAATGAGTGACATGATTCTCAGGACATCAACCGACTTTAATCGGGATGCCGCTCAAAAGGCTTTAGAAGAGCGTCACGTTTGGCTCGATTTGGAAACAACGGTTGAATCGATTGGACCGGATACAATTTCGCTGTTGTATAAGGGACAGGTGGATACAATTCCGGTCGATCTCGTGTTGTGGACGGTAGGAACAAGGGTCGCCCCTGTTGTCAAATCCCTGCCTCTGAAGCCAAACAAGCGGGGACAATTAACAACAACACCTACGCTACAAGTCGTTGATCATCCCGAAATTTTTGCCTTGGGTGATTTAGCCGATTGTCGCGATGCTGAAGGGCAGCAAGTGCCTAATACAGCTCAAGCTGCCTTCCAACAGGCTGATTATGCCGCTTGGAATATTTGGGCTTCTCTCACGGGGCGTCCTTTGCTTCCCTTCCGCTATCAGCAGTTAGGGGAAGCAATGACCTTGGGCATTGATAATGCCACATTTACAGGCTTAGGAATCAAACTGGATGGGCCTTTTGCTCACCTGGCACGGCGTCTTGCTTATCTCTATCGGATGCCAACCTTAAACCACAAGCTGAAAGTTGGTTTGAACTGGATGGCTCAACCTTTGCTGGATTGGCTATCTGCAAGCCATTAGTACTAAATAACACCTTGAACTCCGGTTTTTTAAACCGGAGTTTTGTGCGAATGTTGGTTATAAAAGTGCGCGAATTTTATTTTTGTAGGCAGTTGTATTTAAGCCATCGCCCACATTTGCCCTTGATTGGTTAATGCCTCGCTCTAACGCCTGAATCCGATCTTGAGTGGCCGGATGAGTGCTCAAGAAAGCAGGCATAGAGCCTCTACTTTTGAGTAACTTTTCCATAAAGGAAACCATCGCCGAGGGAGCATAGCCAGCTTGTTCTAAATTGCGTAACCCTAGCTGATCAGCTTCTAATTCATCTTTCCGACTGTTAGGACGCCGCAGAGCCAGATCTACACCAATGTTGACCAATGTGCTACGGTCTAATCCAGCCGCCGCTGCCACGCCTCTAGCGATCGCTGACTGACGCATTTGCTGAATCGCATGACGAGCTACAATGTGGGCGATCTCATGGGACATCACACTTGCCAACTCCGCTTCATTTTCTGCGGCAGCAATCAAGCCCGTATTCATGTAAACAAACCCCCCCATGGTAGCAAAAGCATTGATACTCTTATCATTCACGACCTGAAAGGTATAAGGAATATCAGGGCGTTTGCTCTCTCGTGCCAAGCGCTGACCAATTTGTTGAATATAGCGATTAATTTCGGAATTGCGATAAAGGCGAATTTCTTTGCTGACTAACTCGTTATTGATCTGCTTTCCGATTTG
>CBKWLJ010000281.1:0-11869 GCA_966675205.1 uncultured bacterium | reverse complement strand
GGCAATTGATTTAGAACCTAATAACGCTAAGGCTTACTACAGCCGGGGAAGAGCGAGATTTCTGTTAGGAGATTATTCGGGGGCTGTGGAGGATTATAGTCAATCGATTACTCTCGAGCCCAAAAATGCGGAGGCTTATACCAGTCGCTGTAGTGCTCGGTTGAATTTGGGGGGGTATCAAGATGCGATCGTAGATTGTACTGAGTCCATTGAACTCAATCCCAACAAAGACGATGCTTATAACAATCGATGTATTGCCTACTTCAACCTCAAAGATTATCAAAACGCACTTCAAGATTGCAGCCAAGCGATTCGGCTCAATCCTAACAATGACACGGCTTATAGTAACCGAGGGGATATTCGTCGGAATTTGGAGGATAAGCAAGGTGCCTTAGAAGATTACACCCAAGCGATTCGCCTAAATTCTACGAACAGCATTGCCTACAGTAACCGGGCAGATGCTCGTCGGGAATTGGGAGATAATCAAGGTGCGATCGCAGACTACACTGAGGCAATTAAACTCAACCCTAAAAATGCCTTTGCTTACTATGGTCGGGGATTAACTCACGTCGCACTAGGGAATAAATCAGAAGCGATTCAAGACTTTAAAGAAGCCTCCCGACTCTTTTTAAATAATGGCAGAATTGGTGGCTATAACGATGCCCAATTTCAGCTTAAAAAACTTCAGGGATAGCTTTAAGTACTTCGTAATTATGAATTCGTAATTCGTAATTTAAGACGGGTTAAAGTCTCCGACTTCTTAGGTTCTCAACTTCTAGGTGGAGTTTGATACCAAATCCGCTTTTATAACTCTCCTTTCAATGAGAGAGATGTTTTTCCTACAGCCTCTCCAGCTTTCCATCTGATTTAGTTTTTTACATTTCTTGACAAAAAGTAATTTTGTAAAATTCGTATAAAGACCAAGGGGTTGTTCAGGAATCTAGAAAGTGAAGCTTGTATCCACACCGAGTAAGAACGAATTAGGAACTTCTTTTTGTGAAGAAACTAGCTGTATCAGTAGTTAGTGTATCTCTCCTGCTTGGTATATCCGGTTTAGACCTCCAACTGACAGACAATCAAGTTAAACTCCAAGAACAAGTCGTGTTGGCAAAAGGTAGAACAAGTAGCTCAAGCCGTTCTTCCTCTTCTTTTGGCTCAAGCTCTCGTTCTACAACATCAACAACCCGTAGTAGCTACCAAGGCTCTAAATCCAGTGGTACAGGATTCAGCGGTAACAGATTAGGAAAGACGACAACTCCTTCTCAACCCTCAACTTCTACAATTCGCAAAAAGACGACAACTTATTCTCAACCCTCAACTTCTACAACCGTTAAAAAGACTAAGGTTATCACCAACCATTATTACTACAATTCAGGACATCGTAGAGAAATAGATTTAGACCTAGAAATTGGAAGTTCTCAACCTCAATATGTAACTGTTACAGAGCAAGGTACAGCAGTTCAAGTACAACCTCAAGAACACCACGAAGAATCTCAGTGGAATTGGTTATGGTGGTTTTTAATTATTACTGTTGGAGTTGTTGGAGGAGTATTTATTTATAAATACTTAACCAGAAAATATTCGGTGTAATTTTTATTCCTATCCGAAGCACTCTAAAGGGATTGGACTGGTTAAGATTACCGCCTAATTTCAAATTTCTGCAAGCTTTCTGGGGCTTCGTACTCAACTACCACATCTTTCACCCACGCACCTTGTGGACCGATATGACACCAGTTAATTATCTCTTGAACAACCGCTTCATTGCCTTCAAAAACCGCTTCCACGCGACCATCTGCAAGATTACGCACCCATCCGTTTACACCTAGCTCTTCAGCTTGTTCTCTCGTTGAGAAGCGATAGCCAACTCCCTGCACTCTTCCAGTGATCAAAACATGAGCGCGAACTTGCTCGTGCAACGGTGATGGATTTGACATTAACTTGTCCTTGTTTACCAATTAGCACCGTACAAAATGCTAGAGGGGAATGATGTTGCTGTCTACCCTGCCGTAGCGTCGCCCAGCACCCCAATAGGCGATCGCTGATTAGCGGCTAAGCCGAGTAATGTAGCTTGTAGGGTTTAGCTTACCGCAAGGCTAGGGCAATGTACTCAGGTGCGATCTAAGCATCAGAGGTTCCAGCGCTCTTCAGCTTCATCGTAGTCACCGGACTCCCTTACTTCATCCCGATCGCGATAGCGGCGTTTTTCATCCTCTTCATCATCTTCGTCCTCGATATCACGGCGATGGAGATGCCAACGTTCTTCAGCTTCATCATAGTCGCCGGACTCCCTTACTTCATCCCGATCACGATAGCGGCGTTCTTCATCTTCTTCATCATCCTCGTTATCCTCGTAATCCTCATCAAGGTAATCCCGCTCATCTTCACGTTCATAGCGCTCGTCTTGATGCCGTCTGCCCCTCCCTAAATCTCTGAACGTATCCCCAATGCGATCGCCGATTCCCATGATTTTCCTCCTCTGGTCAAATTGACAATTGTCTTGTTAAAACCCTGCTTCCTCTAGTAGTGTGCCAAACAGCTTTTCACCCGAACTCTCCCAGTCGGTATAGATGAACCCTTAAGGAGAGTCTTCCTCCAGTCTGTAGAATCAAGGGTAGTTTATCTTGCACTCTTCTACCTAGCAATGCTCATCGCTCAACTGTTCAATATCGCTAATCTCTTTGTTTTGCCCTTTTGGGTGCTCATGATTCTACTGCCTAATTGGAGTATTACCCGAAAAGTGATGGAATCCTACCTTCCTTTTGTGGCATTAGCAGGTTTGTATATTTATCTGTTCATTAACAGCATTACCCCCGAATCGGCTGCTGCCCTATCTAATCCTCAACTCGCAGATATTGCTCACTTTTTTGCTGATGAAACCGCAGCAGCAACCGGATGGATTCACTTTTTGGTAATGGATTTATTTGTTGGACGTTGGATTTACTGGGAAGGACAACGCACTGGCACCTGGACGGTTCATTCCTTGGCACTCTGTCTGTTTGCTGGCCCAATGGGATTGCTATCTCATGTTTTGACCCGTTGGATTTCGCAAAAATTTATCTCGCCTGCTGAGTCTGACTCAGTTACTTCATCCCCAACAACATCCGCCTAGAGCATCGGTTCTATCAGCTAAAAACTCCGTAAGCAAATCATTTGTCTGCTCATCTCTACCAGCAGACAATTTTCTTATTTTGCAAATTATAACCTTTGTTAAAAGATTGGCGAATCTAACTTTCCGTTCTCATGGATACAAAACTTAATATGAATTCAGCCCAGTTTTCTATTGGTATGAGCCTGTTGGGTTTGCCCTTTTTTATTAGGGGTTAAACTCAGCCGACAAAACTCAAATCATCAGTCAATTCTTATTTTTTCTTAATAAAGCTATACGGCAAATAGGTTGCATTAAAAAAGACTAATGATTATCTTTAAATCGCCTCTTTTTATTCAATAATAAAAGTAGGAGGCTCCGGGAGAGATGACTGAACCGCAAACCCTCAAACGCTTATTCAACCCGGAATTTTGGCGGCGTTCAAACCTAACCTTACCTTTCTAAAAAAACAACTTTAATGTTGTTTAATTGCTAAAAACACTATCATTTTTTGCCATTCAAATCCTAACAAGACGATAACAACCTCCAAGCGCCAAACATCTTTTTGGCGTCAAGAGTTAGGGCTGGAATCGAGGGAAATTATCTATGCCAACAAAAGACGTTACGACTAAACCCAAGGAGAAAAAAGAAGCCTCAGCGGCACATCCGAGCGGTGATAAGCGCTTCAAGGTACTCGATATTACAATGAAGCGCAATCAACACCGTCAAGATGCGTTGATTGAAGTGCTGCATAAAGCTCAAGAAGCGTTCGGTTACTTAGAAGAAGACGTATTGCGTTACATCGCTAGGGGGTTGAAGCTCCCTCTTAGCCGCGTTTATGGGGTAGCGACGTTTTACCATCTCTTTTCACTCAAACCTACTGGCGCTCATACCTGTGTGGTTTGCCTGGGTACCGCTTGCTATGTCAAAGGCGGCGGCGAAGTACTAGCAGCACTGGAGAAGCAAACAGGTATCCAATCGGGTGAAACGACACCGGATGGGCAGATTTCCGTCATGACAGCACGTTGTATTGGTGCTTGTGGGATTGCTCCAGCCGTTGTCTTTGATGGAAAAGTAGCGGGTGGACAAACACCGGAGTCAACCTTGGAGCGAATTAAAGATTGGCAAGGGATGCCAGTAGAAGGTTAATGGCAACGAAAAATTAGCCGTTAGAAAAGGACAACGGATATGGAGTTGACTGAACTGCTGGAATTGGCAGAAAAAGAACGCAAGAACCAAAAATCAATCCGTGTGCATTGCTGTACGTCTACGGGTTGCCAAGCAGCTAACTCAGTAGCGGTGCAAAAAGAGTTAGAGCAGGCGGTGACATCGGCAGGATTGAGCGATCGCGTTCAGGTGGTGGGTGTGGGTTGCATGGGATTTTGCGGCCAAGGGCCGATGGTAGAAATCGATCCCGAAGGCATCCACTACGAAAAAGTGACACCCGAACAAGCGCCTTCTATTATCGACTCCTTGAATGGAGGTGAAACAACTGCCTTACAGGGGGATTCCAACCACCCATTTTTTAGTCGCCAACTGAAAATTGTTCGAGAATACAGCGGCAAAATTGACCCAGAGCGGATTGAAGAATATATCGCGATGGGTGGGTATCAAGCACTTTACCGCGTCCTTCATGATATGACCCCAGACGACGTGGTTAAAGAAATGACAAAATCGGGCTTAAGGGGACGGGGAGGTGCAGGTTATCCCACCGGGTTGAAGTGGGCCACTGTCGCCAAAACCCCACCCGGACAGAAGTATGTGATCTGCAACGGGGATGAAGGGGACCCAGGCGCATTTATGGATCGCAGCGTCTTAGAAAGTGACCCCCATCGCATTTTAGAAGGAATGGCGATCGCAGGTTATGCCATTGGAGCAAATCAAGGATACATCTACGTTCGGGCAGAATATCCCTTGGCGATTTCCCGCTTGCAAAAAGCGATCGCACAAGGGAAGAAAGTTGGGGTTTTAGGCACACAAATCTTTGGGTCTCCCTTTGATTTTCGCATTGATATCCGCGTTGGCGCAGGAGCCTTCGTTTGTGGGGAAGAAACTGCTCTCATTGCCTCGGTTGAAGGAGGCAGAGGCAATCCCCGTCCTCGTCCCCCCTATCCGGCAGTATCCGGTTTGTGGGGTTGTCCCACCCTAATCAACAACGTCGAAACCTTTGGCAATATCGTACCGATTATCAACAAAGGAGGCGATTGGTTTGCCAGCATCGGTACCGAAAAGAGCAAAGGCACCAAAATCTTCTCCCTCACCGGCAAAATTCGCAATACCGGTCTGATTGAAGTGCCGATGGGCATTAGCTTGCGGGAGATTGTTGAAGAAATGGGCGGCGGTGTCGTCAGAGGTTCCGTCAAAGCCGTACAAACGGGCGGTCCTTCAGGCGGTTGCATCCCTGCTTTATCCCTTGATACCCCCGTAGACTACGAATCCCTCGCAGCGCTAGGTTCCATGATGGGTTCCGGTGGCATGGTCGTTATGGACGATGACACCAGTATGGTGCAAGTGGCTCAATTTTACATGGAATTCTGTCGCGGTGAGACCTGCGGAAAATGTATCCCCTGCCGCGTGGGAACAGTGCAGATGTATCAACTTTTAACCAAAATCCTCAACCAACAAGCCAGCCAACGAGACCTAGAAAAACTTAAAGAACTTTGTGACATGGTGAAAAATACCAGCTTATGCGGTCTAGGTCAAACCGCCCCCAACCCTGTACTGAGTACCCTGCGCTACTTCCCCGAAGAGTACACCACCCTACTTCAAGATAGCCCCAACGGCAAAGCACCCGTTACCACCTAACCGTCAAGTCGCGAGAGTTCCAATTCGTAATTATTAATTCGGAATTCGGAATTAAACTCCATCAATGAATTTAGGGGCTTGAATATTGATGCTGCGCGTTTCTTTGTTCTCCATAAATGAATAATGGAGCTTGAATCCTGAATTAATTGCGAATTGCGAATTGCGAATTATTTTGGTCAACCGTTAGCACCTATCCGATCCACATCTGCGTTCATCTGCGTTCATCTGCGGTTACAAATTACACCTCCCTAGTTTCGGATAGGTAGCCCATAACGTCCCACACCCACAGTAAATCAGAGAGCAATTATGTCAGTTACAACACTAATTATTGATGGGGTTGACGTAGCGATTAAGGAAGGCGCGACAATCCTAGACGCTGCCAAAGAAGCAGGAGTCCGCATCCCAACCCTGTGCCACCTCAAAGGAATTTCCAATGTAGGCGCTTGCCGCTTGTGCCTAGTAGAAATTAAAGGAAGTAACAAGCTACTTCCCGCCTGCGTCACCGCAGTAGCAGAAGGCATGGAAATCCATACCCACACAGAACGCTTGCAAGACTATCGGCGCATGATAGTAGAAATGCTGTTTGCCGAAGGCAATCACGTTTGCGCCGTTTGCGTGGCAAATGGGAATTGCGAACTCCAAGACTTAGCCATTGAAGTAGGGATGGATCATTCCCGCTTCGCCTACCGCTTCCCAGAACGCCATGTCGATATTTCCCACTCCCAATTTGGCATCGACCACAACCGCTGCGTGATGTGTACTCGATGTGTGCGCGTGTGTGACGAAATTGAAGGAGCACACGTCTGGGATGTCGCCTATCGAGGTGCAGCTTGCCAAATTATTGCAGGACTCAATCAGCCTTGGGGTGCGGTAGACGCTTGTACCTCCTGCGGCAAGTGTGTAGATGCTTGTCCCACAGGAGCGATTTTCCGCAAAGGCTCAACCGTGGCAGAAATGACTCGCGATCGCTCAAAACTGGAATTTTTAGTGACAGCACGGGAGAATAAAGAATGGACAAGGTAAAACTCGCAACCGTTTGGCTAGCTGGTTGTTCCGGCTGTCATATGTCGTTTTTCGACTTGGACGAGTGGCTGTTTGATTTGGCTGCTCAAGTTGAAGTGGTTTACAGTCCTATTGCTGATGTCAAAGACTTTCCCGAAGGCGTCGATGTCTGCTTAGTGGAAGGCGCGATCGCTAATGAGGAGAACTTAGAACTGATTCACAAAGTCAGAAACCGCACCAAATTACTCATTTCCTTTGGTGATTGTGCTGTGACAGCTAACGTGCCAGGAATGCGTAATATGTTAGGTAAAGCGGAAACTGTCCTCAAACGCACTTATCTGGAACTAGGAGATACAACACCCCAGTTACCCCACGAACCGGGAATTGTGCCGGAATTACTCGATCGCGTCCAACCCGTCCATGAAGTGGTGCCCGTAGATATGTATATGCCGGGATGTCCGCCCGATGCCCATCGTATTCGCGCTGCGATCGAACCTCTCTTGAAGGGTGAAAAACCCATCATGGAAGGAAGAGAAATGATTAAGTTTGGCTAGGAGGGATTAGCTAGTCGCTAGTATGGTTTTTTTCAAGCTTCTACTCACCACTAACCGCTAGCTAATCACTCAATCAATGAGGATGTAATATGGCTCATCCTATTCTTGATCGACCTGAAGTATTGCAAGTGCTGTTTCATCCCAGACAGGAAGATCGTTTCGACCCCCTTAATCTGAGAACACGCCGAGTTGCGGTGGAGGTAGAACCGGGAATCTCTGTTAGAGGTCGTTTGTATCCAGCTTATCCTGATTCACCCGTGATTCTATTTTTTCACGGCAATGGAGAGATTGCGGCTGACTACGATTACTCGGCTGAGTGGTTCACTCAGTTGGACATTACCCTATTCGTGATTGACTATCGGGGCTACGGTGCAAGTGATGGTACACCCACGTCCAGTACGCTCCTCCAAGATGCGGTGACAGTATTTGAAGCGTTGGGCAACATCTTCGCATCCAATAAGTTGAACCCGCAGGGAGTCTATGTGATGGGGCGCAGTCTGGGCAGTGCGGCAGCCATTGAAGTAGCGCTACACGCTGATCAGCGCATCGCAGGCCTGATTATTGAGAGTGGATTTGCCTGGACGTTTGAACTTTTAGCGTACTTGGGTTTAAACGTTCAAGGGGTTGATGAAGAACGGGATGGGGTGGGCCATTGCCTCAAGATGAGTCGAATTACAACACCCACTTTGATTATTCACGGTCAAGAAGACCAGTTGATTCCAGTCAAACACGCGCAAGAACTTTACCGTTGCTGTGCGGCACAAGACAAGCGATTACGACTGATTGCCGGTGTTGGTCACAACACCATCATGGTACTGGGACAAGAGCAATACTTTCCAGCGATCGAGCAATTTGTCTACCGTTAGCGAGCCAGAGGAGAATTTCTATGTCTAAAACTGTAGTGATTGACCCGGTGACTCGGATTGAGGGTCATGCAAAAATATCTATCTTTCTTGATGATGCGGGTGAGGTGTCGGATGCCCGGTTCCATGTGGTGGAATACCGGGGATTTGAGAAGTTCTGTGAAGGTAGACCGATGTGGGAAATGGCGGGAATTACTGCCCGGATTTGCGGGATTTGCCCCGTGAGTCATTTACTCGCTTCTGCTAAAACTGGAGATAAAATTCAAGCGGTGAAAATTCCTCCTGCTGGGGAGAAATTGCGGCGGTTGATGAACCTAGCCCAGATTACCCAGTCCCATGCACTGAGTTTCTTCCACCTTAGCAGTCCAGATTTTCTGTTAGGTTGGGATAGTGACCCCGCACAGCGGAATGTGTTCGGTTTGATGGCGGCTGATCCCGATTTGGCAAGGGGGGGAATTCGTCTAAGGCAATTTGGTCAGAAGATTATTGAACTGTTGGGGGCGAAGAAGATTCACCCTGCATGGGCGGTACCGGGAGGGGTACGATCGCCTTTGGATGAAGCGGGACGGAGGTGGATACGCGATCGCTTGCCTGAATCCCGCGCCACGGCAGAGAATGCCTTAAGTTTATTCAAGCGCTTGCTCGACCAATTGACAACCGAGGCTCAAATCTTTGGACAGTTCCCCTCCCTGTTTATGGGATTAGTGGGACGGGATGGATTGTGGGAACATTACGATGGTCATCTCCGCTTTGTGGATAGCGAGGGTAACATCGTTGCTGATCATTTGAGTGAGGATAATTACCAAGACTTTATCGGTGAGGCAGTGGAACCTTGGTCTTATCTGAAGTTTCCCTATTACAAACCCTTAGGTTATCCCGACGGGATGTATCGAGTGGGGCCACTGGCACGGTTGAATATTTGCGATCGCATGGGGACTCCAGATGCGGATCGGGAGTTGCAAGAATTTCGCGATCGCGCAGGTGGTAAGGTGGCAACGTCCTCCTTCTTCTTCCACTATGCTCGACTGATTGAAATTCTCAGTGCGATCGAGCGAATTGAGCAATTGGTGAATGACCCCGATATTGTCTCCAATCGTACCCGCGCCACGGCTGGAATTAACCAATTAGAAGGTATTGGTGTGAGTGAAGCCCCACGCGGCACCCTATTCCACCACTATCAGGTAGATGAAAACGGTTTGATTAAAAAAGTTAACTTGATCATTGCCACCGGTCAAAACAACCTAGCAATGAATAAAACCGTCGCTCAAATTGCCAAGCATTACATTCACGGGGCAGAAATTTCTGAAGGAATGCTCAACCGGGTAGAAGCTGGAATTCGCGCCTTTGACCCCTGTTTGAGTTGTTCAACCCATGCCGTCGGTCAAATGCCTTTGCATGTTCAGTTAGTAGGGGCAGATGGAACTCTACTTAACGAAGTTTGGCGGAATTAACCTTGTTTCCTTCACTCCGTATGCGCTGAAATTTTTCAGTTCATTTCCAGGGGCGTTAATTACTATTGGTAGTACATACCAAAGGTGTGATCGCCCCTTTCCATTCATTAAAAAATTATTAAAGATTTCTCAATCAAAACACATTTGAAAAATTCACAGGGGATAATATGTCATCTATTAATCTCTTAGCAATTTCCAATCCTTCAGATTACTGGCGAGGCGGCTATATCACCGTACCTTGGCAACCTATTTATCAACACTTCCAAATCCCACCAGAGGAACTGGTATTGAGTGACTTGCGCGATCGCACCCATACCCCTCTCCTTGCCCAAGTTGACCGAATCGATCCAGATGACTTTTCTCGCGATACTTTAGTTTTCTCCCTCGCCCAAGAGATTCCACCAGGTTCAGCCGATAACTCAATGATCTCAGGCTTTGTCAAGGTCGATCAAGGTCAAGCTGTCCCCCAAGGATTGGGTGAACCTGACTTAGAAATTATCTCTGACCCGAATGGACGCGATCGGGGGGTAAGATTCGTCAACAACCGATTAATCGTCTGGTTCAACTTAGTTTCTACACCAGAAAACGATGAACGGAATTGGTATGCAGGTTCAGCAAGTAGCGTCCAACTTGATCGCCAAGAACTCCTCGATCCCATCCATGCAGTTAAAGGAGAGTGGATGGGTCAAGATCCGGAGAAGCGTTGTATGCAGATTGATCGACTCCAACTACCGGGACTCGAACCCAGAGCACCTTACTATCAAGTTTCTCTATTCAACCACTCCTATCGTCTCGTCTCCCAATGTAGTGGGCCGGTGCGAACTAGCATCACCATTGCCTCAGAACCCTTTGAATATTTAGGAACAGACCCCAGGGCAGGCGAACACTGTCATTTAATGGCTCAACTGTATCGAGTCATCCATCTCTATGCGGGTGCAGATTATGTCACCGAGGAACTGTTTGTCAAAGGCAAGCCAATCCTCAACAAGGGTGAAACAGACAATTCCGCAGAATCCATCTCTCTCAACTTTGCTACTCACTACTTTACCCATTTGCACTTAGAACAAACTGCCAACCTCTACCAGCCTCCTCATGTCCCGAGTTGGTTTGCTGTCGGTTCCTCCATAGAACCGCATCCTGGCTACGGTTTTGCCACGGATGTCCAGCTTGATGCGGTAACTTACCCACATCAGGGGGATTTCAATCGATTCTCCTGGCAGTTGTTGCCTTGCCAGTCGGCAAAATGTTTACACCTGTTTATGCGAGGTCAAGCAGAAGGATTTGATGCGAGGATTGGCCGTGATTGGTACGAGTTGATTTATCGACCCCTCAAGGCGGAAATCTATGAGGAAACTCAAGCGTCTCAACTTGTTTGCGATCGCTTCGTCACAGTCTGAACTGTGTTCAATGACTTCCCACCCCTTGGTAAGGGGAGGCGTCGGGTGGGCAGGAGCAACGAGCAAATCAGTCAGGGCTTACGCACAATCCGTTAATTTGCCCCCCCAAACCCCCAAGTTTGGGGGGAGTAAGATGAAAGTTCCCCCCAGTATTGGGGGGCTACGGGGGCGATTGCGTAAGTCCTGTCAGTTTTTCAACTTTTGTAGCCAACGCCCACCTAGTAGCGTGTCTAGACTAAAATGATGTAATAGATAACGAGAGTAACTCAGGTAAATTAAGGTTAATGGAAATTTCCTTAATGCACTACTTTAGCCTTGACACGCCACTAGAGTTATTCAGAAAAATTCAAGATGTGAGTATTATCAACAAAGTTGCAATTCAGGGTAGCTGAGGTCAGAAAGCTCATGAGCCCTTTATGGCAATTACTTTGGGACTATGACTCTAATGGCTTAATTGTGGTTGAGAATATTGTGAGAGGGATAGACTGTGAAAGCTGAAGATTCAACAGTAAATTTACCCTTGAGGACAGCTTCTCTAGAGCAACCGTCAACTTCACAAATCCTGATCATTGGCTATGGTAATACTCTGCGGAGTGACGATGGTGCAGGACAGGTAGTGGCAGAACTGGTAAAGACTACACAATTAGTGACATCGCTTGCGGTTCATCAACTCACTCCCGAACTAGCCGAACCTCTCTCGAACGTCGATTTA
>CBKWLJ010000280.1:0-11943 GCA_966675205.1 uncultured bacterium | reverse complement strand
AAAATTTTAAGCAATAAACTTTCCAGTCTTATCGATATAACCTATCTGCTCACCCATCGGTAACAGTCCCAGCAATTTATTTTTAAGCTCAGCGTTTGCCTGTCCTTTAGAGAAATCTCCAGCGTAAGAAAATTGAGGTTGAATTGCTAGTTGTCCTGTTTTGTCAATATAGCCCCATTTCCCACTAATTCTCACGGCAGCGAGTCCCTCGCAAAAGCTCCTTACTTCTTCAAAAAATTCACTGATAACTTTTCCAGTTTTATCAATATAGCCATACTGATTTCCAATTCTGACTAATGCCAGCCCATCAGCGAAGCTCCAAGCTTGATCAAAGCGCGGTTGACAAATGATTTCTCCCTTCTTATTGATATAGCCATATTGATCATCAACGCCTATTACAGCTAGGCTTTCGGAAAAGTTCCAAGCCTTGCTAAATTCGGGCGGGATAACTAACTGCCCTGTTTTATCGATATAGCCATACTTATCATCAATCTTGACTCTTGCTAAGCCTTCACAAAAGCTACTGGCTTCATCGAATAGAATTTTTCCTGTTTTGTCGATATAGGTAGATTTGTCGTCAATTTTGACCCTTGCTTGTCCTTCAGAAAAACTCCATACTCTATCAAACTGAGGCTTGATTACGACTCGCCCGTTGAGGTCTATATAACCATACTTCGACCCAATCTTGACTTCTGCTAAGCCTTCGGAGAATTTTCCTGCTTTATCAAACTGGGGTGGGATAACCAACTGCCCAGTTGAGTCTTTGTAACCCCACTTTTCGCCCAGCTTAACGGGTTTGGGTGGAATTCCAGAGGCTAGGGAAGGTTGAGGCAATCTTAGAATAGCGTCTGGGTTGAGGTCTTGCAACACTTCGATCGCAGATTGATAGCGCTGGTTGAAGTGATATCGCACCATTTGGTTGAGTATCTCCGCCAACTCTTCGCTCACTTGGGCATGATTTTGCCAGATAATCTCACCATTTTCGTCTTCCGGAAATTGGTTGGGGGCGATACCCGTGAGGGCGAAAATCGCTGTTATACCCAAGGCATAGATGTCGCTACTCAGTCGCGGTTTCCCAAGTGCTTGCTCACTGGGCATATAACCAAACGTGCCAATGCCAATGGTGCGTGACGAAGAGGAGTTTTGGCTAGTGGTTACTAAGTTACTAACTTCTTTGACTGCGCCAAAGTCAATCAAAACCAGTTTGCGATCGCGATCGCGCCGCATAATATTTGAAGGCTTAATATCTCGGTGAATTACATTGTGCTGATGCACAAACGCCAGTATCTCTAGCAGTTCTTCCAACAATTGAGTGACTTCAGCTTCACTCCATCGCTTCCCTTCCCCAATCTCCTGGGTTAAGTTATGCCCTTCAATTAATTCTTGAACCAGATAGAATTCGTCATTTTCCTCAAAGTAAGCGTATAGCTTAGGAATTTGGTCATGATTGTGTCCCAACTTGTAAAGGGTTTCCGCTTCTTTTTGGAATAGGCGTTGGGTATCCGCGTCAATTCCCTTAGGATGAAGCCGCTTAACAACGCATTTAGGTTTAGGATCTACAGGAATATCTAAGTCTTGAGCCACATAGGTTTCCGCTACTCCGCCACTTCCCAATTTTTCAATTATTTGGTAGCGCTGCCGTAATATTTCTTCAATCATGTTGTTACTGCCCCACTCCCCCTCTTGTTGATTTTGGCACAAGACATTTAAGGACTGAAAGGCTTATATAGGAATAATCCTAAGATTTTTTGATGAATTATTCTCTAATTAGGGAGAAATCTGATACTTTTCTTCTGATTTCACTTAGATCTAGCCTTTCGGTTAATAAAATTTCATGAAGTTAAGTTTGAACTCCGATGAGCCAGTTAAATAGAATCGGGGTCGATTCCCATCTCTCGCAATCTAGCCGCTAACCGTTCAGCACGTTGCTCAAGCTGTCGTTTTTGAACTTGTTCTACTCTAATTAACTCCTCCACCACAGGTGGAGAAAGCACGGTATCAACAGATAACACCAGTTCAGGAAACTGCTCGGAGCGCAATTCTTCCTTACGAGTAAATTCTACCCGTTGATAACCCTCTTCTCCCTCAGGATGGGTTAAGACCCATACTCGATCTTTATTGGGGTCTACTATCCAATATTCAGGAATATTGATCAGTGCGTACTCAGCACGTTTACGAATGTAGTCTTCTCGCCAATTATCGCTCGTAACTTCGACAACCAAATGCGGCACTTCTCCAAAATCCAGAATACCCGCTCCCGGTCTTGCACAAAGTTGCTCCCAAAGGGTTGATGTGCAAACAACAACATCTGGAATACGGGATGTATCCACTTCCGTTCTGACTCCAACAGGACTAATGGCAATCAAAGGGAAATTTTGACGGGCAAAATAAAACTTCAGTTGATAGACTAGAAAGTCGCAAATTCTTGTATGTAAAGCTGTTGGCGTCGCCATCGGTATTAAATGTCCCCGGAATAGTTCATAGAGGACATCCGGCTCTCTCTGGTAGAACCGATATTGTTCAAAGGTTAGGGTTTTCTCAGGTACAACAGACTGAGACATATCAATTCTTCCCATGATGCTGGCGGCTCGTTCTACCCCTCAGTATGGCGGATGTCTGATCCAATCCAATCAATCCAAGTACGTTAGCAAAGCGCTTCCGCAGGATGCTGGCATTGTTTCATCACCTTGGTCGCAAAAGACAGCGCCCTGTGCTATTGCTATTAATTTCAATGTATGGTATTAGCCGTCATCAAGAAACGGCGGGAAGCCCCCATCTTTAATAAGATAAGTGGAGGAGGAACGCCGTCCGCCGTGAAAATCATTAGTCTGAGAGTCCTTTGTTTTTAGTAACCAATGGCTAAGGACATGAAATCCTTTCAAAGGAGTCTTTACGAATTAAAAGCGTCAGCTTTTGAGCCGATGCGTTTAGAGTGCTTCAAAAAAGTCAATCCCAACATAATAGTAGTAACTAATTCTAATAGCACACTTAATATACTAATTATCGTCACTCCTATGGGTAAAGGACTGACTGAATTCAAAGAAACGATTAACCAAACTGATGATAATACCATTCCAGCGCTAGAAATCATTAATAAAAATGAAAATGCTCGAACTAAATTACAGCTTCCTAAAATAAAGCCAATACAGAAATTGGCAAAATACAAAGCAAATAGCAAATAAAAATAAAAATTTAAACAATAATAAATCAGGGATACTTTGTCGATTTTTAATTGAAATGAAACAAAGGCAATCATTAGCAAGCAAAAGAAAAATAGCGCCAAATTAAAAAAAGTACTCGCTAAGATAGGGAAGTTAGCAATCCAAAATCGCAATCGAATGTTGAGTAAATTTTTGAGAGATAAAAATATATAGGCAGAAAATCCATGCTTCAGCAGAGGGAAGATGGAAAAAATCAGAGCTGTAATAACAATATTTTGATTGATTAAAGTTGCAGAACTAGCCAAAATTACAACCAAAATAAAAAGCAGAGGGAGAACAATACCATTGGCAAGTGACAGCCAGCCTGCCAAATGTAGCTGCTTTTGAGTTATTAACATTATTTTGCCTTTGGGGGATTAATACCTATTTCACTTCATTGCTTGCATTGAGAGAAGTGGCTTGAAACTCTTGCACCCGATGCCATATCTTCTCCAGTACTTCAAAAGTATTCGTGTCAAACCACTCAATTTCCGGATAAGCACGAAACCAAGTACGTTGTCGCTTCGCAAATTGACGTGTATGCAAGACGGTTAAGTCTTTGGCTTGGGAAAGAGAAATCTGTCCAGAGAGATATTGCTTTATTTCTCGATATCCCAGCGTATCCAACAGAGGTAAATCAGCACCGTATTTCTCACACAGAGATTTCACCTCTGCTTCCCAACCGATGAGAAGCATTTGTTCTGTTCGCTGTTCAATACGGCGGGTGAGGGCATCAACATCACAACATTCCAAGCCAATTTGGAGAATTGGATAATTGGGAGGATTCTCACCTTGCTGCTCAGAAATGGGGCGTCCAGTAACGTAGAATACTTCTAATGCTCGTAATGTTCTCACTTGGTCATTGGAGTGAATCTTTTGCGCTGCTATAGGGTCAACTTTTTGTAGTAGTTGATAAAGTTGACTTTGACCGAGGGCAGAAAGTTGCGATCGCAATTCGTTATGAGGCGCAACTCTGGGAATTTTCATCCCCTGCACAATCGAACGGATGTATAAACCCGTACCGCCAACCAATAAGGGAATGATGCCTTGTCCTTGAAAATGAGCAATCAATTCCTGGGCTTGGATTTGGTAGTCTGCTACAGTCATCGTTTCTGTGGGTTCACAGATATCGATTAAATAATGGGGGACTAGCTGCTGTTCCACAACTGAAGGCTTGGCAGTGCCAATGTCAAACTCTCGGTAAATCTGACGGGAGTCAGCACTGAGAACGACTGAACCTAGTCGCTGTGCTAATGCCACCGCTAACCCCGACTTACCCGTCGCTGTTGCACCACAAATCGTAATCAAACCCGGTTGCTGACGATTAAAAAGTTCCATATCTATCTATCGACAAAATTAATTCTAAAAAGATCGCCTTGGTCTGTGTTCTAACCTGTTGAAAGCATGCGAAAGTATTCTTGAGCTGTTGCTTTGGCGGGTCACGTCTAATTTTCAAGTAGCAGCCAAATGATCAAGCTTATCGGTTAGACGCCGCTTGTTGAAATCGAAGTTCTGCATCCGTGACAACGAAGGGCGTTAATCAACAGGAATCCATCCCCTCTTCAAATCCCCCCTGAAACTGCTCTGTAGCAGCCTATAAGGCTTTAGTGTTAGAATTTGAGGGTGTTTTCTCATTTTTGAGTAACAAAACGGCTAAAAGCTTTTATTGGAGAATCCCTTACATGACGAGCAGTTACAGTGCCGATCAGATTCAAGTTCTGGAAGGTCTCGAACCGGTGCGTAAGCGTCCGGGGATGTATATCGGTTCTACTGGACCAAGGGGACTCCACCATTTAGTTTATGAGGTGGTAGACAACTCCATTGATGAGGCTCTAGCTGGCTACTGCACTCATATAGAAGTTGATCTCAATGCCGATGGTTCCGTTACCGTCACAGACGACGGACGAGGCATTCCCACCGATACCCATCCCACAACCGGAAAATCAGCCTTAGAAACCGTGATGACGGTGCTTCATGCTGGAGGTAAGTTTGGCGGCGGTGGGTATAAAGTTTCTGGAGGATTGCACGGCGTTGGGATTTCGGTAGTGAACGCGCTCTCGGAATGGGTAGAGGTGACCGTTTGGCGTGAGAAAAAAATACACACTCAGCGCTATGAGCGAGGCGTCGCGTTAACTGAACTGATAGCTAACCCCTCTAAAGAAGCCCGAACTGGCACGTCAGTTAACTTCAAGCCGGATACGCAAATCTTTACGACGGGCATCGAGTTTGACTACACCACTCTGGCAGGCCGTCTGCGGGAACTGGCGTACCTGAATGCGGGTGTCAAGATTACATTTACAGATAACCGTGTTACCTCAGAACGGGTAGAAACCTATCACTACGAAGGCGGCATTCAAGAATATGTCACCTATATGAACCGTGAGAAGGAACCCCTGCACGAGGAAATCATCTACATCCAAGGGGAACGCAACGGCATTCAAGTGGAAGTTGCCCTGCAATGGTGCGTTGATGCTTACAGCGATAATTTGCTAGGCTTTGCCAACAACATCCGCACAATTGATGGTGGTACCCATTTGGAGGGACTGAAGGCGGTGTTGACGCGGACGATGAATGCAGTTGCCCGCAAGCGGAACAAACTTAAAGATAGTGACGCCAATCTGGGGGGGGAGAATGTCCGAGAAGGACTAACAGGAGTGATTTCCGTTAAGGTTCCCGATCCAGAATTTGAAGGGCAAACTAAGACAAAACTCGGTAATACTGAGGTGCGGGGAATCGTCGAATCTTTAGTGGGAGAGGTATTAACGGAGTACCTAGAGTTTCGCCCCGGTGTGGCAGACTCCATTTTAGATAAAGCCATCCAAGCTTTCAAAGCCGCTGAAGCCGCCCGTCGTGCTCGTGATTTGGTTCGCCGCAAGTCTGTTCTAGAATCGTCTCCCTTACCAGGTAAATTAGCCGATTGCAGCTCTAGAGACCCCGCCGAATCTGAAATCTTTATCGTGGAAGGGGACTCAGCAGGAGGGTCGGCTAAACAAGGTAGAGATAGACAGTTCCAAGCCATACTCCCCCTACGAGGCAAAATCCTCAACATTGAAAAAACCGACGACGCCAAGATCTACAAAAATACAGAAATTCAGTCTTTGATTACAGCCCTGGGCTTGGGTATCAAAGGTGAAGAGTTCGACGCCTCTCAACTGCGCTACCACCGCATCGTGATCATGACTGATGCTGATGTAGATGGGGCCCACATCCGCACGCTATTGCTTACGTTCTTCTATCGCTATCAACGGGCGCTGGTTGATCAGGGTTACATTTACATCGCTTGCCCTCCACTTTATAAAGTGGAGCGGGGACGCAGTCATTATTATTGCTATAGCGATCGCGAACTCAACAATCTCATTCAACACGAGTTTCCCGCCAATGCCAATTACACCATTCAACGGTTCAAAGGCTTGGGTGAAATGATGCCAGCGCAGTTATGGGAGACGACAATGAATCCTGCCACTCGCACATTAAAGCAGGTGGAAATTGAGGATGCCGCCGAAGCAGACAGAGTCTTTACAGTGCTAATGGGCGATCGCGTCGGCCCCCGCCGTGAATTCATCGAAACCTACGGTTCTCGTCTCAACCTTACAGACTTGGATATCTAAACATCCAACTGCCTGATTGATAAGCGTCAGTCTTTGTAGGGGTCTATGATCATAGGCTCCTACATCGACATTCCTCAGTTCGCAATGGAGTTCAGTTACTTTAAATATGAGAAGGCTGTGGAGATAGCGTTAGTTTTGTATCGCTAATTTCTCTGTGTCCAACGAGATAATTTACTTTCAGCAGAGAATGTATCAAGCGAAATGCCCAAGTTTAACTAACGTAAAAATTCTTAACAGCAACTCTCATCAAATCAGTATAATCTAACAATTTGGGAAGGTTTTCGCTCTTTTGTAAAGAACACTACACACCCGTCAACTTTAAGGACAGGATAATTTGGCATGACTAGCAATTTAGCCACCAAGTTGCGTGAGGGCACCAAGAAAGCTCACACCATGGCGGAGAACGTTGGGTTTGTCAAATGCTTTTTAAAAGGAGTAGTTGAAAAAAACTCATACCGGAAGTTAGTAGCGAACCTCTACTTCGTCTACTCGGCGATGGAAGAAGAGATGGAACGCCATCGTTCTCACCCAGTGGTTTCCAAGATCTACTTTCAACAGCTTAACCGGAAAAAAAGCTTAGAGCAGGATTTGTGCTATTACTACGGTTCTAACTGGCGTGAGCAAGTGGCTCCTTCGGCCGCCGCTCAAGCCTATATCGAACATATTCAAAAAGTATCAGCTTCGGAACCTGAACTACTCGTTGCTCACTCCTACACCCGCTATCTAGGTGATTTATCTGGAGGGCAGATTCTCAAAAAAATTGCCCAAAAGGCGATGAACATAGGGGATGGAGAAGGCACAGCTTTCTATGAGTTCCAAGACATTCCGGATGAGAAGGCATTTAAAGCTCAATATCGGCAAGCTCTAGATGAGTTGCCTGTAGACGACAGCACAGCCGAGCGGATTGTGGACGAAGCGAATGCGACGTTTGGGATGAACATGAAAATGTTCCAGGAATTAGAGGGCAATCTGATTAAAGCCATTGGCCAGATGCTGTTCAACACGCTGACACGCCGCCGCACTGCTGGTAGCACAGAACTAGCTACCGCAGAATAGAAAACCGCATAGACGCTTTTTTATAGAGGCGTTGCTGATTAAGGAATAAATAGGAACGGATTCGCCTTTCCCTGTCAAACAGTGGAATACGATTCACGAACGGGAGAGGAAACGCAGTTTGCTAACCCCTCCAAAAGCGCTACCGTTACCTAGTCATTTCTTAATTAAGCAACGCCTTAATCATTAGGGCTTAAAACACTAGCGGTGAATGCTGGTTTCAATGTCTCTCATTTTTATGTCAGTTATTCTCTACATATCGCTGTAACAGGGCTATCGGCTTGTTGTCGCCTGTCCTCCAATATTTACTCAATAAGTAGCGTTTAAAAACTACACCCACACTACAGATAGGGAAGAGCAAGCGGAAGCGATATCGCCTATCCCAGTACTGCTTCACAAAGCTTCGAGTTAGCCGAGTAAAATGCAATAAATCTTTAACAAAAAAACTCAGCAGACTGCAATAATATGCATATTGGTGTAATACGCGTCATACGATTTTGTATGACGAGGTGAGAGGCCTCACAGAATGAAAACCGTGGGCTGGCAATCGCAGTCCTCTTGCTTAGCCCACATTCTTACCTCTAAGTGTCACACCTAATAGAATTTCTGCTCACTTTCTGCCTGCATAGCGTTATGGGAGTTTTATTTTTGATATAAACAATTTTTCTAACCCATCTAATTACCCTAGAGTTAACACACCACTGCGGCACGGCTAGCTAAATCCTACAGTGACAGCAGGACTGAAGATTAAGCGGTGCCACTCATTCTCGGAAAGATACAGCTAATTGGTTTTCCCAACTTTTTAGGTAGCAATTCTCCCTCAAGCTAGAGCGATTGGGCTATCTGAAAGCCTCTAACAGAGATCTACAGCGTTTTCTACACCTAGTTTTGCCGAAACTTGGTGGCTCATTGCGTATCTTTGGGCAAAAGTGTATCTACTATTGATGGTAGGTACCCACTGACCACTGAAATAGAAAACTAGTAGGCGAGTTTTCGCCATTGTGTACTAGTTTCTAAAAAATATTAATGCGCTACTTTAAAAGCAGAACTTAGGTTTAAAATCAGCCAAATAAAAAATAGAGTTTCTCTACTTCAGGTAGTTTATGGCATGGTGGAATTGTTAGCACTATGACATAGATTGATTGTCTCTAAATTATTAAAATATTTTCATTTTTTTGAACACTTATGTAATGATTAATCTGTTTTATCTGTACGATTATTTCATATAAAAACCTTAAAATATAAAACTATATTTTCGTTGAAAGCTTTTTCTAGAAAGGACTATAGGCATTTTATCGTTTTACTTTACCTGATTTTTAATGTGTTTTTTTTGTGAAATTACTGCCGAGGGGCTAGATTTATTGGAGAAATAAATGTAATTATTAATAAAGAAGGAAATATATCGTATGATTTGATTGCGAAATTCAATAAAAGTCTGAACACTGTTAAGAAAAACGTAAAAGTTCGTAATCGTCCTTAACGTTTTGGTTTCGCGATCGCATCATATCAAGCACCCCGTAAGGGTGATCGCCCCTCGGATTTCACCCTTGTCAACCTTTAGTTTTTTTGGAGCAAGCACCATCATGGCTAAAACTATCGCAGAAACCCGCACCACAACTGTTGAACTGAATCTCCCTACCACCAGCAAGGCTCATGTCTCAACCTTTGTTGGCAATGGCGGCAACATTCCTGATGGTCACGGGAGCTTTCAGGATGACATTGTTGTTACGGAAAACTTCCGCATCACTGACGTAACCGTCTCGCTGGAAAACTTAGTCCATACCTGGGTGGGCGATTTAATGGTACGTTTGCGCCATTTAGAAACGGATACTGTGGTTGAGTTGTTCCGGCGGCCCGGTCAACCCCACTTCTCTTCTAGTGGTTATAGCAACGACCTGATGGGTGATTACAGCTTTAACGACCACAACCCCTATTCCTTCGAGACAGCCGCCGCCACTAATACTGTTATTCCCAGTGGCAACTATACCGCGCTCCAACCCCTCTCTATGTTTGAAGGTCTTCCCGCAACTGGTACTTGGCGACTTGTTATTACTGATTGTTCTGCTGGTGACTCTGGTTCTTTAGGTTCTTGGCGTTTAGATTTAGGCTGGGGATAAAATAGCCAACTCCACAGAATTGTGCTTGTCATCTTAGAGAAAGCAATTTCTGAAGATGAAAAGGTAACAAGCCGAGTGTAAGCACAAAGACTGATTGAAGCTCACAGCTCCATTAATTCAATAAATTGGTTGACAACTCTCATATGTTCTATGAGAGGAAACAAGAGTGTGTCAGAAGATGGAAAACGTTTGATCAACAGCAAATTAATCTTCCATCTCAAATTGGGTTGCTAACTCAATAGCAGCTTCAGGGGCAGAGCTTCTCTGAATTCAAATCCGTTAAGTCACTCAAACATACAAGAGGGGTTATAGGGGAGATTATTTTTACTCTCCCCTAATCCCTTGCTGTAGAGCGGAGACGCTAAGTTATTTGTTCTCCACTGAATCAGGGTTAGCCCTAATGAAATTTTCAGCCAGTTCGGAATGAAAGGAAGAACTTAGCTCAAAAGATTTACCTTTGAGCTGGTGTGGGTTGTTTAACCCCCAATTTTTTTTGCCTTGCCTTTAATGTTTATTAACTCTATTAGTCTTGAGCCATCGATGTTGTAATCTTTCATGACACAAATGGCATTAAAGACTACTAGCTATTAAGTGTTTAGCTCGTAGAAATTTCTGCAAAAATTCAAAATGCACCCAGATAGATCGAGTTCCCTAAATGGCTTGCTTCTTAGCTAGCTTTTCTTAGGGAAGTCTTATTCTACTATAAGTTTCGGGAATAAAGCAATCAAAAAAGTGACTTAGTTGCTGCTAAAACAGCTACAGATCTTGTACAGTTTCTCCTAATTGATTCCGAATAAAAAACAGAGCAGACTCGAAGCCTGCTCTGCCAAATATTTTTGTTCTTGTGGGGGCTGAGCACTTGCCCAACCCATTGCATCGAATGATTTTTACTTGACGCTGACCTTTGCGCCTGCTTCTTCCAATTGCTTTTTGGCGTCCTCAGCAGCCTCTTTGGCGATCGCTTCCTTAACAGGTTTGGGCGCAGCTTCCACCAAATCTTTGGCTTCTTTGAGACCCAAACCAGTAAGTGTCCGAACTACTTTGAGTACAGCAATCTTCTTATCAGCCGGAACTTCTTCGAGAACAACATCAAATTCAGTTTTCTCTTCGACTTCTTCAGTAGGAGCAGCACCAGCACCAGGAGCCATCATCATCATGCCACCGACAGGAGCCGCAGCACTTACACCGAAAGTTTCTTCGATTTGCTTGACGAGGTCAGCAGCTTCGAGCAATGTAAGGGTTTTAAGCTTTTCGAGAATTTCATCAGTTGTAGCAGACATGGGTAAACTCCTTTGAGATTTGATTTTTTGAGTTAGTTCGTTGAAACGAACTGAGATTGTAGACTTGCGAGATTTGTGAGCGATCGCAATTTTAAGGTCTTAAGCAGCTTCACCTTCAGTGGAACCGCCGTCCTTTTCGGACATTGCCTTAAGGCTTCGACCCAGCGAAGCAGGAACTTCGTTAATACCCACAGCAATCTTAGTTGCCAGCGCATTAATCGCTCCTGCAATTTGAGCAATAAGCTGCTCTTTAGACGGCAAGTCACCAATTGCCTTCACTTGGTCTTGGTTTAAAGCCCGACCTTCCATGACACCACCGCGAAGTTCAGTCTTCTTGGTAGCTTTCTGGAAGTCTTGGTAAGCTTTAATGGCTGCGCTAATGTCGTCTTTAACCAGCATAACGGCCGTCGAACCGCTCAAGAATTCCGACATCGGCTGCCACTTCCCGTCACCATCAATGGCTCTCCGCATCAGGGTGTTTTTAGACACCTTACAAACGGTACCTGTGGGACGCAGACGCCTACGCAAGTCTGTGATTTCAGCAACAGTTAGCCCCTGGTAATCGATGACAATCGCCATCTGAGATTCACTCAAGACTTGCTTGAGATCTGCGACGACTTCCTGTTTGTTTTCGAGTGTTCTTCCCATCCTTAATCTCACCTCCTTTAAGGGTTGCGGGTTGGTT
>CBKWLJ010000279.1:0-12001 GCA_966675205.1 uncultured bacterium | reverse complement strand
TTTAAGGGGGACAGGAGGGGGATCTCTTTGGGGGATGCGAGGGGGATCGCCAGGGATTTACAATTCTTTAGAAGCAGCCTCTGATACTCGCTGATGAGTGTTTGAAACTCGTTAAAGAGGTTCTGAGCTTCATTAGAGAGGTTGTGATACTCATGAAAGAGGCTTTGATACTCATGAAAGAGGTTTCGATACTTCATTAAAGAGGTTCTGAGCTTCATTCACGAGTCTTTGATACTCATTAACGAGATTGTGAGCTTCATTTGCGAGTCTTTGATACTCAATCTGCTTCGCCAATCAAGGTAAAGGCAGCCCAGTCTTTAGGGTTAGGATGTTGTTTGATCATAGTCAGCATCGCCTGTCGCAATGCTTGGGCTTTATCTGGATTTTGCTGAAGCTGGCGATAAAACTCAGTCATTAAGGTAGCGCTGGGAGAATCAGGTACTGCCCATAAGGAGACAATGACACTCGGAACACCCGCACTAATCAAAGAGCGAGACAAGCCGATGACGCCATCACCCGTAACTTGTCCTCTACCTGTATTGCAGGCACTGAGGACAACTAACTCGGCATTTAGCTGCAAATTCAGGATTTCTTCAGCCGTTAGCAAACCGTTATCTTGATCTGAAGGGGCAAGCACTAACGCACTTTTTAATCCCTGTTCATTATCCATTAACCCATGAGTTGCTAGATGAATAATCCGCGCCTTGGGCATCTGCTGCACAATGGTTGCTTTGGTTGCCTGATTGCCGATGAGGGCTGTTGTATTCAAGAAAGAAGCGATCGCTAACGCTTCTCGTTCCGCATCAGGTAAACTTGACAACTGTCGGGGTGGCTGCCCCATTCTGAAGGATACAGAGGGCATCGTGGGATTCCCCACTACTAAAAAAGATTCTCCACTCCCGATTTGTTGCCGTTGCTGGCGCGTCAGTTCCAACACCTGAATGGAAGGAGAGGTGAGGATAGTGTGTTTTTCAAGCAAGTACTTGCCATCCTTGTCTTGGAGGGCTGCAAAAGGAACTAGGAAGAGCTGATCTTGAGGAACGAAAATAATATGAGCATTGGGGTTAGTTGGTAAGAGGTCAGCAATGGGTTCAATTAATAGTTGATGGAGTTGCTTTAGGTATAAGTTTTGGAACTGTAACTGAGGTTGAGGCGCTGTGTTTTCATTCGGGTTTATGACCTCAGTTGGGGCTGCTAAATTGAATTGGGGAAACTCTCCTCTGGTAGCAACGGCTTGTTGGCAAGCTGAATTATTGAAGCAACGGATAGCCGCAACCATGCCTGATAAGGATGTGTTTTGTTGCTGCCTTAAGGGTTTGAGGTCAACTCGACGAAACGCAACTTTACCTGTAGGCTGAATCACCCAAATAAACAGTTCCGATGGTACACCTCGAATTTTGCCTTGAAGGAGAAACTTTTCGGGAATGATTGAATATTGAACCAAGGTGGAATTTTTTTCTTTGGCAATTTTTTGAATTTGCTCAATATTAGGCGGCGCGATAGGACTGGTAGATTCAGCAATACCAGGAGATAAACGCTGAGCGAGTAATTCCACAAACGCTCTTGCCCTACCCCGTTCCGCAATTTCCAGTGCTGCTTCAGGTTTGTCTTGAGCAACGAGGACTTGTTGCAGCAGGGAGTAAGTTAAAACCTGGGTGTCAAAAATTGACACTTTATGCATATCTTTCAATCCAGGGCGGAGAACTTCTAAAACCCTCATAGCTTCCCGTAAGGTTTTCTCAGCTTCTTTAATATCGCCAGACTTAAATAAAGCATTTCCAAATTGAGCCAATGCTCCCCACTCTCCCTTGCGATCCCCAATCAGCCGTGCTATCTCCACACTCTGCTGATGGTAATCAATGGCGCGGGACAAGTCGTCTAGCTCTTCGTAAATGAGTCCTATATTCCCCAGAACTGTACTTTCAGTTCTACGAGTGCCAATTGAGCGTGCTATCTCCAAACTTCGCTGGCTGTATTCCAGGGCTTGGGTATAGTTGCCTTGGGCATAGTAAATAAATCCCAGACTACCGAGCGTACCTCCTTCATTGTGGCGATCGCCAATTGCCTGTGCTGTTGTCAAACTCTGCTGATAGTAGCGAATGGCTTGAGCATTTTCGCCTAAGTTCGCTTGAACAGTTCCTAGTGCTTGTAAGATGATTCCTTCTGTTTTGCGATCGCCATTTGTCCGCGCTCTTGCTAAAGTCTGTTCATAGTACTCGATCGCTTTGGGATAGTCGCCTAATGCTTCGTAAGCATTGCCCAAACTCCCCAGCGTTTGTGTATCTTCTGCGCGGTTTGGGAGATTCCCCTTAATCGCCAAAGCTTGTTGATGATATTCAATCGCTTTGACATAATCGCCTAAGGCTTGGTAAGTATTGCCCAACCCATCTAGAGCAATTCTCTCCTCAAGACCATCCTTGAGGGAACGTGCAATGCTCAAACTCTGTTGATAGGACTCAATCGCTTCTTTGTAATTGCCCAAGTCAGTGTAGGCTCTTCCCAGACCACTTAAAGCGATTCCCTGCTGTTGGCGATCGCCTAATTCCCGTGCAATTTTTAAGCTCTGCTGATAGGAATCAATAGCTTGGTTATAGTTGCCTAAGTCAATATCAGCTCTTGCCAAACCGCTTAAAATAAGACCTTCCCTTTTGCGATTTCCAAGTTCTCGTGCAATTTTTAAACTCTGCTCATAGGAATCAATGGCTTGGTTGTACTTGCCTAAGTAAAGATAAGCAAAACCTAAATTTGAGAGTGCTTGCTCCTCTCCTTGACGGTCACCATTTGTTCGCGCAGTCAGTAAAGATTGCTGCCAGTACTGAGCAGCTACATCCGGTCTAGTTTCATCAACAACTAAATTAGATCTGCTAAGTACATTGCACTCAGTGATCGGAGTGTTGCTGGGTAACGCTCTAGCTTCGGCAGATTGGTTAGAGGCATCTTCATCAGATGCTATAGCTTGAGTGTCTATACGGTTACAGGCAGAGAATTGCGATATTACTGCCTCTTCCGGTGATGTTTTACTGGAAAATAGAAAATCTGGAGGCGCTGGAGGAGGGGGAGGAGGTGGTGGTAATGGTGATGATGAACCACCCGTAGGAGATGATGGTACTAGTGGCGGTGGGGAAACAGGAGCAGGAACATAATCAGGAACAAGAGTAATAATAGGAAATGGCTGTATAGTCTTCTTTGCCTGAAGTTGAGGCGGCTGTGTAGTCAGCAGTTCGCTCACGTATAGATCACGTTCGGCAGAAAAAGTTGCAGTTTCGGCTATTACATTCTTGACTACCACATCCCCGTTTTCTACCCGGATACCTGAGCCTATCAGTTCTACCTGTCCACTGCTGTTAACCGTCAATCCAGTTGCATTGCTACCACCCGCACCCGTCAGTAACTCCGGTAAAGAAGCGATGGGTAAAGTCCAGTTTCCTGGCTGGCCGTCTGCTGGCGTCAGAGATCTAATCTCCAGATTCAGAGGGTTTCCTGTCTGGCTAATGCGTACTAAATTTTCACTCGGTACCGTTGCGATCGTAATCTGACCTCCTGGTGCCGAGAGTTGTCCCGTACTGACAACCGTACCACCCAGCAACATCAAGTTTTGTCCTTGCCCTACACTCAGATAGCCACTGTTGACAATTGAGCCAGGTTGAGATGCACTGAACGCAAAACCATCGGGTGTCCCGACTAACAAGCTATAGTCATTGGAACCAATAGCATTAAACCAATTAGAGCCAAAACCAATCCCTGTTGCCGTAGTCGCTGTGAAGGAAGCAGGCACATTCAACGCTGCATTAGGGCCAAAAATTATCCCAGCCGGATTCATCAAGAAAAGGTTGGAATTGCCGCCACTAACTTTAATCAGACCATTAATAACGGAGGGATTTGCACCCATAACCCGACCCAAAATATTCTGAATACTTGGATCAGACAAAAAGTTAGCAATTTGGTTTTGGTCAAGACCAAATTGCTGAAAGCTATGGAATAGATTCCCACCTGATCGCGTACCGCCTGTAATATCAAATTGGTTACCGTTAGGAGTGACAACAGTGCCAGTGCCGTTAGGAGACGATTCGGCTGTAATCGGTTGCGTCTGTGCTTGTCCTGGTTCAATCGTGTGTAGCGCAGCTATCCCTAAAGGAATTGCAGGCAAAACCCACTTGACCAACCAACGAAAACTGCTTGTAAATTTAACTTGTTTTAAATTAGTAACCGTTGTTTGGCGGGGAGCATAGAGCATATGTTCTTCCTGAGGCTCTTGTAAGAGTCTATTGTGGCTACTTTTTTAAAGGATTCTCACCCCTTGTCTCAATCGTTTATGCAAAAAGTTTCGATGAAAATGTCAAGAGTTTGATTACTCTGCTTCACCAATCAAGGTAAAGGCTCCCCAGTCTAGCGGATTAGGATACTTTTTCCTTGTCTCAATCATCGCATTCCGTAATGCTTGGGCTTTGTCGGGGTTCTGCTGGAGATAGCGATAAAATTCCGTCATCAGGAAAGCTGTCGATTCATCAGGAACATACCCCAGAGAAACGATTACACTGGAAGCCCCAGCCGCAATAAACGATCGCGATAACCCAATCACTCCATCTCCTGTAATTCTTCCTAGCCCACTATCACAACCACTCAGCACCACTAATTCCGCATTCAGCTTCAAATTCATGATTTCTTCAGCCGTGAGTAAACCATCATCGTTACTGGAGGAGGCAAGTGCAATTGCACTGCCAATTTTGCGATCGCTATCCACTATGGTGTTAGTGGCTAGATGAATAATCCGCGCTTGAGGCATCTTTTCTAAGATGGCACTCTCTGTCGCGTCTTCGCCAGTAATAGCGGTGGTATTGAGTAATTTTGCGATCGCTTTTGCTTCCCGTTCCGCACCCGGTAGGTTAGGCAACTGTTGCGGCGGCTGTCCTAAACTCGGTGCAACACTAGGCATACTCGGATTACCTACTATTAAATATTCCCCATTCCCTACTTGTTCTCGTTGTTTACGGGTTAAATCCAATACTTGAATTGAAGGCGCTGTTAAAATACTGTGTTGCTCAATCAAATATTTACCACCAGCATCTTGAAGCGTAGCAAAAGGAACTAAAAACAGTTCACCTTGAGGGATAAACACAACACGAGCATTTGGCTCAGAGGGTAAAAGGTTAGCAATAGGTTGGATTAGTAACTGATAAAGTTGTTGTAATCCTTCAGTTGTACGCTCTTCTTTAGGAGTATTAAATTCTACACCTTTGGCAGGCGCAAGCAAGCCTTTGCTTTGATTCGTCTTAGCTCGCTCCTTCTCAACTGTAGGAACCGTTCCGCCACTCATCAAGCCTATTGATTTACGGGTACTAATAATTAATTCGGGCAGTGATGAGTTTTGCTGTAACAAAGGTTTGAGGTTAATACGGCGAAAGCTAACTTCACCCCTGGGTGAGATTACCCAAATAAATAGCTCTGATTCCTGGGATTGTTGTTTACCTTGAACTGGAACTGTATCATAAATAATCGAATATGAAACAAGCGTTGCTTGATGTTCCTTAGCAATGCGTTTAATATCTTCAACTGTAGGAGAATTGGGAGCTGATTGCCGCAGCGCAACGTTCTGTCCCCTTCTGTTAGAAGATGAATGCTTCGACAACAACTCCACAAATGCTTTTGCTCGACCTCGTTCGACAATTTCTAAAGCTGTATCTGTTTTATTCTGAACAATCAGGGTTTGTATCAATCGATTGTAAAAGCTTGCCTGCGTTTCAACCACCAATACTTTGTTAGCATCATTACTACCATTACCTTCTTCAAGTGATTTCTTTAGCTGGGTATCTGGAGTTTGGGCTAACACCCAATAATTTTTGATTTTAGATTTTTGCTTTTGGATTAAGGGAAAATTGCTAATTGTCAGAGTGGCGACTAAAGTAAGCAGAGCGGTAATGCCAATTCTTGGGAGACGCATAGCTATCAACCGAGCCAGTATTCATAAATTATCTACTGCCAATATATGTCTCGTAATCTTGTACTTATGCAATTTTCCGGGTCGGTGCAGTAATCGCCAAAACGATGTTTTTTGTAGGGAGAGCGCTCTTGTACCTTCACCAAATTCTAGCGGGGCAACCACGGAGGGATTGCCCCTATGATTAATGCAATCACGTTCTAAACCCCCTGAGCTGCACTTACAAATATATTTTCAGCCTGCTTCAAATTTGTCAGATTTATTTCTGTTGCAACTCTCACAGAGAGCTAACGCATTCCACACTTCAGTTGCTCCTCCTTTGGAGAAAGGTATTTTGTGATCAGCCTCGAAATTCTCCGCCGTCAGAGAAATACCACACAATTGACACTTATAGCCAGCTCTCCGCAAAATCAGGAGTTTTTGAGCTTTTGTGAAACACCGTCTTGCCAATTCAAACCTTCTGAAAGCCTTAAAGATAATTTTAAATTCAGTAGGGTGCGTCGGGACGCACCCCACACCTCAAGTCTCAGCTAGGCGAAGAGGAACGACTAGCAAATAAAGCTTTCGATTCCGATTCACCCGCAAGTCGCAGTTGTTTTGTCAATAAGCCATTCAACACACCTAAGATTGTCCATTGCACAGCAAGTGCCTGCAAAATCAGGGGAACCGAGGCGTGTTGAACTATATTCCAGGCAACAGGGGTAAACAACCACCAACCTCCCCCATCTTGTCCGGGATGAATCGACAGTAAACTTAAAACAAATGGGGGTAAGAAAATGGCCGCTCCTGTTGTTCCAATCGCCCAAAGCGCTCGCTTGTTGGTTTTCATCAACAGCATGAGCTGAGTCAGTGTGGCGTAGAGCAAGATTAAATTTGCGGTGAGAACCAGTGCCCAGGTAGCTTCCAGCTTTTGATCCAACTCTACCGTCCACAGCCCAATCCAAACTGCGATCGCAATTGAGGTAATGATTAAATTTAGCGCGATCGCACCCATTGATGGACTCTTTTCACCCCAGAGCAAATCCTTTACTAAAGAAGTACCCCAAAAGCCTTTAGCTGAACGATTGGTATGACGGTAGCGGGCCCAATCATACAGCGCTTGTCGGTGCGGTGAAAGAACTGCAATTAGACCGACAAATAGCAGTAAGTTGATAAAGAGTAACGAGTGGAAATTTTGGAAAAATTGGGAAGATAACCCTGGTCTTGGAGATTGTACAGCGAAACCCAAACCCACCAAGCTCGTGCAAGCTATCAAACAGTAACTTTGCCCTTTACTCAGAATAGTCGCGTTGGGATCGTGAAAGCACCGATTCAAACCCTGCCAAATCCAGTAAGTCCACAACCCGTAATTGAGTAGTGCGAAAATCATTACACCGATACCCATTGCTCCCACTGGCAGGTAGAACCATTCCAAGCCAGCTATCGCTCCGTGAGAGAAAGGAAAATCGGAATAATATTGCGTACCCGTTCGATTGACCAAATAGGGAAGTACAACCGAAGGATTGAACAAATTCAGCCAATCTGCCGGACTGTGGTCAACTTGCCTGTAATTCGCTATGGATAAGATAAATAAAACGCCACCACTGCCGAACCACGGCTGAAACCCTCCCAACCAAGAACTCACTAAGCCAAATAGCAGTGCTGCACTAAAGAAGAAAGCACAACTAGCAACCAAAACCACCCAAAAGCCGACAATTTCCACGAATGAAATTTTGGCAATCATCCCCAACCCTATTGACAGAGGGACGGTGAGAATGGCGGCAATATAGAGCAAAATTGGAACGCCTAGCAGTTTGCCGCCCAAAATCCTCCAAGCGGACTGAGGACTAAGTCGGATAAAGTTCAGGGTGCCACGACGCTCTTCCTGCGCTAAGTCACTGATGAGCATATAGCAACCCACCACCAGCATGGCGAACAGAACAAAGATACAAAGCGAGGCGAACATTTTGGGATATTGGTCATGCCACCAAAGCGGCATGTTAATCGCATCTTCGGGGCAAGTGTTCTTGCTCAAAAATTGTTGCAAGTCTGTGATGCGTTCCTTATTGCGTTCGATTTTGCCTTGGATTTCTTGTAATTTTTCTGGGCTAAAGGCATCAGAACTACTGTAGCTGCGAAATTGAGCTTGAAGTTGGCGATACTCTACCTGAAGTTGAGGGAGTTGATTTTGATACGCTTTAAACGTTTCGTGCAGACGGCAGTATTTCTCACCTGTGTATAAGTTTCTAGGAACCAGACTCAACCAATACAAAATCAGTAGCAACTGACTCAATAATGATGTTGCTACTGCTAAGGCAATATTGCGAATTTTGAGGCGGCCTTTAATTTCCCGCAATAACTGCGGATTCCAGTCACCAATGCGGTCTAGCCAATTGAGCAGCATTAGTTGCAGTCTCCAAATAAGTTTAGCAGGTTGAACAAAATTATGAATTGTGAATTATGAATGATGAAAAAAATTGAATTCAAGGTTGGGTTAGAGATTCCCTGGAAATTTGGATTGCCAAAACTGAAGAAATTCACGCATTAGTGGAATTGAAACATCCTTTTCTACAGGGAAGCTTTAAGCAATTCCTAATTCCCACTTCCCAATTCTCAATTCTCAATTCATAATTCATAATTGATAATTCATAATTACGAAGCTTGCTGATGCCCCAGTTTTAGGAAAATGGTTTCTAAGTCTTCTTGGGTGCAGTGGAATTCATTCAGGGGAATACCCGCTTCAATCAGCGATCGCAATAACATCGCACTATCTTCCGGAGTCCCAGAGAAATGAACCTTCACCTTTTGACTTCCTGGCACAACCTCCCAACCTTCCACCAAGGAATGGTTTTTCAGTTCAGCGGTAAGTGCATCTAACTTGCCTAACGCAGACATGACAATATGCTGGCGTGAAAGGCGGTTGTAAAGTTCCTTTAAAGGCGCACTTTCCACCAAATAGCCAAGTTCCATAATTCCCACTGAAGTGCAAAGTTCCGCCAAATCGCTGAGGACGTGTGACGAAATCAAAATTGTCATCCCCGCTTCTTGCAGAGTTTTGATAATCTCCCGAAACTGCATCCTGGCAATAGGGTCGAGTCCAGAAACGGGTTCATCCAGCAGGAGTACAATTGGTTCATGAATGATGGTTCTGGCTAAACTCAGACGTTGTTTCATCCCCCGCGACAGGGTAGAAATCATACTATTGCGCTTATGGGTTAGCTGCACGAGTTCCAAAACTTCGCGTAACCGTTGGGTGCGTAGGGGTTCTCGCAAACGATACAACCGGGCAAAATAGTCTAGGTAGTCCCAGACGGTGAGGTCGTCATACAGGGGATAGTCATCGGGGAGGTAACCTAGTCTTTGCTTCAGAGTCGGGTTACTTTGATCGCGGAGTAAGCGATCGCCATTAATATAGATTTCTCCGGTAGTGGGTTCCTCTGCGGCTGCTAACATCCGAATCAGAGTGGTTTTACCTGCACCATTGGGGCCAATGAGTCCGTAGACTTCACCCGCCTCAATTTGTAACTCGATATCATTGACAGCAATGTGACGGTCAAACTGCTTAGTCAGTTCGCGGGTACAAATGGCTAGTTCCTTGGTCATGAGTGTTGGAGATTGGGGGTTGAGATAAAGGACTAGGGATTGGGGAGGAAAAATGGCATCCTTCGTGGGCGAAGTAGAACGTCGTTCAGCGTCAGCTTAGTGCATGATGTCCCTTGTCAAAATCAGTTTTAACTGCGTTGCTATAGAACTTATCGCCCATAGCCTTCTAATTTGTGCGAGAAATATCAGATTTCTCGCCAACTCAGTTTTCTCTTAGATCTTGCACTACACGAATAGAGGGCTGGTCTCCGGAAGTCTAAACCTCACATCTTTGATTTGTATATATCTCTGCTCCAGTTGGACTTATGCAGTTTATCTTTTACCCTAGAGAGAAAAATCTTAACCTTTCTGATGCGGTTCGATTATTCAATTGATACAACATCCAAAAGAACGGAAAAAGCAAGCAACACGCGACTGATATGCTACATAAATGAGTCTTGTTAGATCAACAGATGCATTACCAAGGAGACAAGATGCTATTTATGGTGATTGAAAAATTCAAAAATCGTGACGCTAAGGCCGTATACAGCCGATTTCAAGAGAAAGGGCGGATGATGCCTGAAGGCTTAAGGTACGTAGATAGCTGGGTTGAGGCTAACTTTGACCGTTGCTTCCAACTGATGGAATGTGACGATCTACGATTATTTCAGCAGTGGGTAGTCCAGTGGCAAGACTTGGGAGAATTTGAGATTGTCCCTGTAGTTCCTTCAAAAGAGACGGCAGAGGCGATTACTCCAATGCTGGAATCATAGATATTCTTGGTTGGAGTAGCAAAGCAGTAATTTCGGTCTCCTGAACTAAACTAACTTGCTCTCTTTTCTTCCCATCAGAAAGTAAGTCCTCATTTCCCCTTTACCTTTGACGAGGATTACCCCTCGCTCCTGAAACAAGTATTTATCCTGCAAACGCTCATAGGTAGCAGCCGTGACTTGAATTTGTCCGGGTATGCCGTGTGATTCCATGCGACTGGCAATATTTACGGTATCGCCCCATAAGTCGTAACTAAACTTTTTCAACCCAATGACTCCAGCTACTACAGGGCCAGTATTGATGCCGATGCGGATGTTAAACCCCTTCCCTGTCTGATCGCGAAAACGAGCGATCGCGGCTTGCATGTCGAGGGCCATTTCTGCGATCGCTTCTGCATGATCATCCCGCCTTGTCGGCAATCCTCCCACCACCATATAAGCATCTCCAATAGTCTTAATTTTCTCTAAATCATGCTGCTCACAAAGTCGGTCGAATGCGGAAAATATAGTGTTCAGTAAGTTTACCAGTTCAATGGGGTTGAGAGCAGACGCCAACTGAGTAAAGCCCACGATATCTGCAAACATGACGCTGACTTCAGCAAAATCTTCAGCAATCGTACTCGCCTCTTGTTTCAAACGATTGGCAATGGGATAAGGCAAAATATTAAGCAACAAACGCTCGGTTTGGGCTTGCTGCTGTCGCAGTGCCTCTTCTGCCTCTAGACGCTTGGTAATATCTCTAAAAATGGCTCGAATGGCAACAGGTTTTTTATCGACAAACTTACAGTTAATATTTCCTTCTACCGAAATTTTTTGCCCCGTATTACTAATAAAAGCTGCTTTAATTTGCTCAATTTTTTCTCCAGCCATTAAACAAGAGCAAGTTTCTAAAAGAGAGTTTTTATAATCAGAATGAACAATATCAAAGATATTCATCGTTGAAACTTGGGCTGCACTATACCCCAAGGTTTCCCGCCAAGCTCGATTGACGTAAAGAACACGACCATCGACAGCACAAGATTGAATTAAATCACTGGCATTTTCAAATAAATCTCGATATCGCTCTTCACTTTCTGCTAGGGCTTTCTCTGCTTGCTTCCGTTTGATAAATTGAGCGATTTGCCCCCCAATTCCTGTCATAACCTGTACTAGATATTCATCGCGATGCTGTCTTTCGCGGGCGAGAAATGTCATCACTCCCAAGACTTCGCCATCACTCTTGATGGGGAAACCGAAGGCAGTATTGAGTCCTGCCAGAGAGGCTTTCTCTGCTCGCAAAAATAGGTTATCTTCACCAATATCTGCAATCCAGTAACCAGAGGCACGTTCCCAAATATAACCGGGTAATCCAACTCCAGATGAGAATAGAGTTTGTTTACTCACTTCGATAAAATCTGTCAATTCAATAGAGGGTCGAACCCACGTTTCTACGCACCGAAGGACAATATCTTCAGTATTCTCTTGCTGAGCCTCTGGTATCCAGAATTCGCCAAAATCCCATCCTAAATTCTCACTAATCACTCCTAGAATTTTGGGGATAGCTTCATCAATCGTCACTGACTCTGACATAATACGAGTTGTGGCATACTGTACAGCTAGACGCTGCTGAGTGCGCTGCCGATCAGTGATATCCCGACCAATATAGATAAAGTTTTGCAGGCCCTCTACATCAGTTTGAATGGCTGAGCAAGAAAATGCGATCGCTAATTTTTCTCCGCTTTTAGTCTGACCGATG
>CBKWLJ010000278.1:0-12009 GCA_966675205.1 uncultured bacterium | reverse complement strand
GAACTGGAGCGCCTGGTCGAACTGGAGCGCCTGGTCGAACTGGAGCGCCTGGTCGAACTGGAGCGCCTGGTCGTGATGGTCGTGATGGGAAGGATGGGGAGATGGACGCTGCTGATAAAGCTTTGCTTCGAAAAATTGACCGGACAACTGCGGACACAAATCGCCTCTCTAAGGTGATGTCGCCAGTGGTTCTCACAACAAAAACAGTTTTGCTGAAGACTCAGCAGACGCTGACTAAGCTCGATGAATTTTCCCGGAAGGCGTGGCAGTTCACGCGAATGGATAAGGTAGTGTCAGCGCTCACGCTAGTGGTCACGCTGCACAATGCCTCAATGCTGACGAGAGAGTTAGGGGAGACACTAGGCGAGCTTACTAGCCAAGTTCTCAACGTCATCGGCATTCGGGACGAAGAAGGCAACGCCCTCGACGTGAATGGGCTAATTGGCAACACGTTCGAAAATCTGATTATCTCCATCCTGGGAGCCGAAGTATATGCCGGGGTTAAGCTGCAATGGCTCAGAATGAACCGAATTTTGCAAGCAGGCTCTCAGGTCATCTGGACTGTTCGCAGCATCATGGACAGCACGGCAGAAGTCGAGGAATGGATAGCGGAGAATCTAGGCAAAATCGGCAACGCCCTCAAGAAATACGGTGTAGTTGGCCGCTCTGCCTATCCATATATGGCCGAGAAAGTGCGCGCACAGGAGAAATGGCGCAACCGAATCGGACGGGTTACAGATGGTCTAGAGTCGCTGGAAGATACTGCCAGTTCACTCTATGCCGTCACCAGTACAGTTAGGGATGCTCAGGAAGAAATTGGTGAACTTGGCAACAACGCAGGTCAATTTCGTGGCATGGTCACAGGAGAGATTGACCCAGCCACAGGCCAGCCTTACATCCCACAGCAGTCACAACAACCCGTCGATAACGCTGAAGTTGCTGCCGCCGCTGCCGCTGCCGCCGCCGCGAGCCAGTCGCCAGAGATCAGCACAGCCGACATGAATCGGGGTTAAGGGAGAAAACGCCAGTGCTACCGGATAATTTCAGCCCTTCTGAACACCTACAGGACACCATCAAAAAGATTTACAACCGTGCTGTCCGTGAGTATTTCAAGGATTTGGGCGGTGATGATTGGTTACCTAATGTCAATTCATCACGCGATTCGCTTCGCATGGCGGTGCAGCATTTTGACGGCGATACTTTTTTCATGACCATCGCAAAAATGCTGGCCTTTGACCTTGCGCTGAATCAGCGTATGCAGGGTGTACCAGGATTTGAGGAGGGAGGCAAAGGCCCCTACCGGAAACACAAGCCCCAAATCCTGCTCTATTTCCAAGAGGACAACGAAGACATTGAGCCGGGATATGCGCCCGTTACAGCCCGGATCAGCTTCCGGCTGATGAACTACACCAGCGAATCGATCACAACTGCGATCGCAACTAATTACGCGATGGACATCCGCAGTGAGTTCGCCACCAATAACGGCTATGTATGGCGCAAGGGAAAGGAGATGTGGAGCTACAGCAATTGGGAACAAGGCTATCAATTGCAACTGTTATGTAGAAGTGAAGCCGATGCAGTTGCTCTCGTTCAAAAAGTAATAAGCATTCAAAATGACACCTACCAGCCGGAATTCATGAACGTGAATAAAAATCAGGCTGAAAGTATCGCTTACCCCACCAATCCAGGGACGGATATCATATTAGGTGAATCCCGCAAGTTAGCCAGACGCAGACCAATCGCAGACGTGCGTTTTCAATACGCATTGATGAAGATTGACAAGCTCCCAAATCCTATCACCCTAGTAGATAGATCCGGAACTTGGCCCAACCCTTTAGTCTCGGTCTAAGGGTTTTTACTGAATAGTTGATTCCCAAAATTTAACCAGAACGGCTAGCCTTTTCGGTCGTTTTTATAAGTTTTTTCCTAATGCCATAATAGGCGAAACTAATCAGGGTGCTATCTATGGCTAGACGCTACAGCCGCATTAAGCAAGGTGCTTACTACAACACAGCTCTACAAAACTATATTGAGCATTTACAGACTGCTGCAACTCGTCCGCGTCAAATTGGTGTACGCGAGCCGCTAGATTTCCGCCCAGTCTACGTCCGTCCCTTCGGTACAAACTTAGGAGGCGCTACTGAAGTAGTTGAAGGACGCGCCCAGGATGGCCATATTACGGCTTTAAAACCACTGATTGACCAGGCAGGAACAGGCTGCAAAGTGTACACAGTTGCAGATCTAGCCTCAAATGTTGTTGTTCCGCTAGGTGGGTTTAAGCCTGCCCGTGTTATTTGGCAAAATGCCACAGCAAGAGACACGGGTGTCGCCACTTCTCAAGTTACTGGGTTGCAGTACTTACAATATAGAAACGTAGCTCGCCGTTCTTGTGCATTTGGCCGAGCCGCAGAAACTGACAATATTTACAGCAGCTTTAGCACTCTTAAAGCTGTATTAAAAGGTCAGCCAGGTGCAATCAATCGAGTTTCTTTGTCAGAAGAAAACATCACTTACGAAGCATAATTATGTATTCCGCTATTGACCCCATAATCACATTTGATCGCGACGAGCCGGATATGAATCTAGCCGATCAGATGAAAGAAGCTAAGCTGCTGGGACAGCGAAATCGAATCCTTCAATCTGTCATGGATGGAAGGGAGGATTTAGATACTTATCTAGACTGTCTTGCAGAACAGGGCATCGATCCGATCGCATGGCTTGAAATGGCAGCGGCAAATATGCAGTATGTGGTTGATAGCGGAATAACGTTTCAAGAAACTCCTAGCGGTTTACTTATTCCTTTGTAACTATGCCGTGGGCAACTTTAGGCACAGTAACTCCTAGTTTTGACTGGGAACTTTTTGACCAGTTTGTAACAGATGCAGAACTGTTTCGGGTGTCAATGACCTATGACGTTCCGAACCCTGGCAAGCTTGTTTTTGCCAGCGTTTTCAGCTCTGCGGAAACGTCAGAATACATCACTGTTTATCCCAATCTAGAGCCGCAACTGTTCGACTCAATTCTGTCGCCAGCAATGCAGGCTTACACCAATGGGACTCGTTACATAAAATGCAAGGTTACGGCTCGCAGCCGATTACCACTCGATTTAAATTGGCAAGTCACATTAGAGGCTTGGTCTTAGCCGCAGGTGAATAATTGACCTATGAATCTTTTTTCGCGCTCCTAGCTGGCCTGCTCCCGACCATTGGCGCAATCATTGCGATCGTCAACTGGATGCAGAGCCGCTTTGAGAAGCTGTCACACCGTATCGAATCTGTGCAGCATCTACAATCTATAAGAGATACTCAGATCGAAGGCAAGCTAGATAATTTCGAGCTACGAATCAATGGCAATAAAGAGCTGATTGGCCACCGTACCACTCGATTTCAGGAAAGCGACCAGGCGCTGCATAATCGTCTCACCGAAGAAGTGCAGCGAATTAACGCTCAACTAGAGCAGTTCAGAGGTTACTTAGAGAAGCATGGTTTTCAAACCAGGGATAGAGCTTGAGATATGGCGCACGATTGCCAAGAAGAGATTTTAATCAGGGGTGATCAGTATTCAGCGCTGCTGGCACGTCTAGCGGTCATAGAACGCGATATCAATGCGTTGATGGTTTGGGCTGAGAACTGCGCGAAGTGTACCAATCTGCCGCCGCCAGCTTGGTCAGGCCGCATACCCATGCGAGTTAACCAGTCGTCAACACTTTCCTCCTCTCGGACAGACTCTTGAACTCATGAAATGACTTTTATTCTCTGTCGAGGATATATCGTCAGAATGTGGAGCAAAAAACAGCAGTTTTGACGGTTAAAAAATGGGTAATGGATCGAGCTATTTAGGCTAATATCTAGGCAACTAAATATGATGATTAGCTGTAGCTCTGGGGGCATAAGGGGTTACAGCTTTTTATTAAGGGGAACGTTTCCCCCAGATGGTTATATATATGAGCAATGAAGAATCAAGGGGTAGAGGGCTATAGCTCTCTACCCTTTTAGGTTTCAGGTATGTAAAGCCAAAATAAACGTTGGGTGATGTGGGTTAATTTAGGGCGATATAGGCTCATATTTTAGGCAGATTTTAGTCATGGACTTAAAAGGACGGATTGCACAGGCAAATGGAAGGCTTCGATCAGCAAATGTAGGAGTAACGATAGAGCAGTGTGGCTCGCGGCTGCGATTGAGGGCAACACTGCCACCGAAACCCAGCAGCAAGAAAACCGAGCCACATCAGCAGCGGATATCGGTAGGCATTCACGCAAACCCAGCCGGAGTTCGTGAGGCGGAGAAGGTAGCGAGAGAGATTGGGGCCGCTTTGGATCGCGATCGCTTTAGCTGGCAGGACTACTCTAGAACTCCAGTGGAGAAGCCTTTGACCATCGGTGAGGAGATACGGAGGTTAGAGCAGGCATTCTTCAGCGACGGCGGCACTGTCACCACATGGAAAGGAGATTATCGAAAAGCGTTCGGTCGGCTAGATATGGAGAAACCGCTAGATGTGGAGTATCTAGCGGCTGTATTAGAGGAGATAGACCCAGACTCCAAGACTCGGCGGAGATGCGCGACGGCATTTAGCAGATTATTGGAAAACGCTGGACAAGAGGCAACACTTTATCATTTGGCAGGAAAGTACTCGCCTAGTCGAGTAAACCCGCGTGACTTGCCCAGCGATGAACTGGTTACGAAATATCGGTTCAGTATATCCAATCCTGCTTGGCAGTGGGTATATGGAATGATGGCGACTTATGGCCTGAGAAATCATGAGGTATTTCACCTTGACCTATCCCGGTTCCCTATCATCCAGGTGCTAGAGGGAACAAAAACGGGAGCGCGATCCGTCTGGCCGTGCTACCCAGAATGGGCAGAGGAGTGGGAACTGTGCGATCGCAAATTACCCAGGCTTGTTTCAGGGAGAACAAATAGTCAACTTGGTCAAAAAGTAACCGGATATCTATCGCCCAAGCTTCCTTTCAAGCCCTATGATCTGCGTCACTGTTGGGCGATTCGGACGGCGATCTTTAGCTGGCCAGTGGAGCTGGCAGCGAATCAAATGGGGCATTCGCTTCAAATTCACAATCGAACTTACCAGCGCTGGATCAGTGATTCACATCACCAGCGGGTGTACGAACTACTGGTCAGCAGACCGGATCGCCCTCTGCCCCCCCAATGCCCAAGTCCTAACCCATAACGGTTTTTGGATTGCATAACCCGCTTGCCAGTGTTCTAGTAAGTACTCCAATTGTTGAACTCTACGGTTAGTCATTCTTTCCCCATCTTCAAGAGTGAATCTCATTGAAGCTTCAGCATGAGTGTAAGGATTAGTAAATTCAATGCGGTGAACTGTGGTCATAGCTCCATCACTCGTCACGTTCTAGATATTTTTCGATGTTGGCAATGTGCCACTGATAGGTGGGTCGGTAGGCTTTGGGGTTGATGCAGCGCCAGTGTGTACCGCGGTTGAAGGACTGTTCACGGTTTTCATAGAGAAAGTCTTTGGACACGCCCAGCGTCTGAGCTGCCGTGCTGGTGGAAACCCACGGGGATGTTCTAGGCATCAGTTACGCCCTCCGACGTTTCACATGGGCACCAAACCTCTTTACCAGTTCCTGAGCAGATATCACAATCACGAAACGAACCGGGGTTTATATACAAGGGGTTGTAGTCGTGAAGATCAAATTTGCCTTGTCCGCCACAGGCCCAGCAACTTGCTTCCCTCATGTTGCGACCGCAAGCGGGACATTGAAGATCGGAGTACTCCCAGTCAGATGCAATCATGATTCACTTCCTCTTCATTACTGCAAGGTTGTACATGGATGCACCCCGTCCCTTCACAGATAGGGCAGTCACACCAGAGGGGGGGGGTGTCGGAATTGGGGTCAAGATCCTCCTGAATCCATCCTCCTTCACCTCGACAGTGAGGACATTCTTTATCCGAAATAAGGGGCAAAAAACCATAGATTTCCATCAATCGTTTACCCCCTCATCTTCTCTATGCAACCCATCAAATGATGCAGGGTTGTTATTTGGGGGTTGCATAGTCTGCATACTTGAGCTGAAACCCTCATATAGACCGAGTTCTAGCGGTTTCTGATCGGCTTGATCGCCAGTGTTCACCCCCTGATCAATGTTCAGATCATGCAAACTCTGAACATCGACCCTGCATAAATTGCTCAATCGCTCTACCTGAGAGCGTTTCTGGCCTCGCCAGAGGACTGTACACTCATGATCACTGATGATCACCTGTAGAACACCGTACCAGCCCTTTACATCGCGTCGCGTGACGCTGCAACCCGTGTATAGCGGTAGTTCTGGCTGATTTTCGTCGCTATGCAGACTTTCTAACGTGTTAACTCTGTTAGTTGAGTTGTTAGATTCCGAAACGCTTGCTGTGACTGCGTTTTGTGAGTTATCTAACAACTTACACGCCTTAAGGGGTTCTGAAGGGGTTGCATCGTGCAATGCAGACTGTTCTATAGAAAAAAATTGATTTTTTGTTAGATAACTACCTCTATCGCTTGCATCGTCTGGGTTTGAGGTATCTAACAACTCATCTAACAGTTTAATAGAGTCTGCATTCCTTACGTAGGTAATATTACGCCTCGATCCTTCCTTTTTTAGCAGGTCGTCAGCGTGCAATCGAGCCAAAACGACATACAACGACTGCTTAGGAATTCCGGTCGCCTCATGAATCTGATGAATCGTGGCAGCGCCAGCAATGCTCATATACTCCATAACTATGGAGCGCTGATCATCGCTTACATAGGGATTCCAGTTACCCAGTAACCGCCAGAGAAGTGTGTGAGCATCTAGTGCAATTTTTAAATCACCCTTGCCCCAACCGTTTTCGTAGAACAGTCGATAGCTCTTATCGTCGGCTGCTAGGAGCATCGTTCCCCGGCATGTGGCTCGCAGTGCTGATGAGCCCCGAATCTGGTCGAAGATATCAACCTGATCCAGGTTGTCTACGGTTAGCTTTTTGGTGTGGTGGACTAAGACTGTCGCCACTCCGAAATCTTGCGAAATATCTTGCAGCGGCTCAATGATTTGACCGATTTCTGGTGAACCCTCTCCCATCGCATCCATGCGAGCGCGTGACAGAGTATCGACGATGACCAATCGCGGCTCCACATCTTCCACTAGGGCTCTGAGCTTATCGGGTTCATTTAGCTTGAATTTTCGATCTACCCAGTAGACGGGCAAGCCACGTGACCAACCTTGCGCCTGTTCCCTCTGCTTGATCTTCGTGTCGGAGTCTTCATATTTACAGTAGATTACCGGGCCTTGGTTCACTGGTCGATCAAGAAACTTTTGGCCGCTGGAAACTGAAAGCGCTAGCGTCATCGCAAGAAGAGACTTACCCGCTCGGGGTGATGCCGCCAGCATGAACATCTCTTCCTGTGTGATTAAGTCAGGGACTAGCCACTCGACATAATCTTCAGCCGTATCTAGCAGCTCGTCATTGGTCTTGACGTTTGCCCACAGTTCAGCTCGTGGCTTGACCACTTCGGTGGCGGCGGTTTCGGCCTGGACGAAATCGGCCAAGGTGTAACCAGCGTCTAGCGCGTTCGACGCATCCCAGCCTTTGACTTGGCAATCTTCGGGCATGGGGACGGCGGCGATCGCACTTCTCCCACTGAGCGCGATCGCAAGTTTCCGGGCACCATCTTCGCCAGGGATGAGGCCCGATTTGGTCGGTTTGTCGTTGCGATCGTAAAAAATAGTCACTTGCCCAGGTAATTTGTCCAGCTCAGTTGCTGTTGGGACATTGCCGCAGCCTGTAGTGAAGCAGGCCACTGCTACGGAATCCTTCAATTGTTCGGAACTTTTGACGAGCCATCCGAGCCGGATCGCATCCCATTCGCCCTCACATTGCCAAGTTCGGCTCGCTTGCTCTGGTAAATGAGTAAAGAATGTCATGGAAGGTATTCCATATTGCTTCCATGCTGGGGTGTCCTTTGGTAGCTCATGAATCGGAGTCCAGGGGGAAACCCTCTTTTTCTGAAAGTATGCGGTTTTGTCGGCTGTAGGGATTGGAATTGAGATGCACATTAACATTTTAGAGCCTGAACGCGCTCTACAAACGCCAAGTTGATAGTAGGAAATCATCTCGTTTGTGATGCCTTTTTGATTTAGCCATTCAATCGCTAATTTAGATTTAGTCAGCAGTTGTTTATTCTGCTGCTTCACTTTTTGCGGTGTAACTGTGACGTTGCTGCTAACAGTTTGGCTGGGTTGTGTCGGTGGCTGCATCGTTTGGCCTTTGGGCGCTCCAAGCGCGGATCTAATTTCTACGGGTGTACATCCTCGATGACATTTATAAGCCCCGTCTGTATTGGGAATTAAGGCTAGGTTCTTCTTTTTACCCTTGCCTTCTTGGTCGCAACTTGGGCAGATTGCTCTACCTTTTGAGTCAAATTCGATGTAGTCTGTAATGCGAAACATATCAGTCTCCAAACAAAATAGAAAAGCCATCCCTATTTAGGGATGGCGTTCAATACGATTTATCGGAAAATTGGGCTAGTCACGAGTATTCAACGCCTCAATTAATGCGTCTGCAAAATAGACAGCCTCCTTTGCTATCTCGTTTGCATTAGATCCACCGTCTAAGAGGTATCTCCCTAGCGCTTGCAGGGCGATCGCAGCGAAATACTCGCGTTTGGTCAAGCCGTGATTAATCTCTGCGATTTCTCCGTGGTCGCCTACGCATAGAGGAAATGCTGATTGTGTAGGAGTTGTCTTCATGCCACTACCCCCACTGGACGGCAAACAGAGCGGAGTGAGACGCAGCGAAGGACATCAATCGACACATGGCGCTTATCCGCTGGTCTGTCCATCCAGTTGGAATCAAACGCGATCGCATAGGTTTCGCCGACGGCTGGAACCAGCAGGCATTCAGATGGGATTTGCGGTATCCGCGCAAAAATCTGATTTGCTAGGCGGTTCATTTGCTTCTCTAGTGCGCGGTATTCATCACATTCAGGGTGATAGCACTGACGCTCAAAATAGAGACGGGCAAAGCCTCTCAGCAGGATTTTGATGTCCTCAAATTCTGGTTGGTTCATAGAAGAGGAATCTCCTTAGAATGCGGGTGTTTTCTACTATCCTCAATATTATGCGTGTTATGCTGTATTTGTCTAGATAACGCGCATTATATTGTTAAAGAATAACGCGTATAATTTGGAGGTGTAGCGTGAGTAAGAACCATGCCGAAAGCAAGACATCGAAAGGAACCCAAGAAACCTATCAACCTTACATTGACGCCAACAGCCAAGGAGGGATTGAAGTCGCTAGCAGAACAGATGGGAGTTTCCCCGTCGGAACTGGTGGAGCGGCTAGGGCGCAACGAAATACAGTTGACCCAATTACCGGGGGAATCCTTAGCCAGTTGATTGATCAGGTCAAAAGTCAACTGGCAGAGGCTGAAGAGTGTGTCGAGTGGTACGAAAGAAAGAAAACTGAATATCGGGGCCAACTTGACCGATTGGAGCATCTACATCGACTGATGGAAGAGGAATTTACAGATTAAATTCCACGCATAAAAAGAGCGATCGCACTGCGCGATCGCTCTTTGCGTTGAGAGGGGTGTGAAGCGTGAAGCGTATCAGCAGTTTGATTTTTCAAACTCATGTTTAAGAGTATAAGTACAATTGAATCCTCTACTAATAAGTTGGTTCACGAATGGGAAAGAAAGCGATCGCCAAAGTGCGATCGCTTTTTCGTTACTGAACCCTCTTATGGGCATCTCCTCAAAGCCTGACACCGTGCAGTTTTCATAAGTACATACGCCAGTGTTACAGCCATGAAAAGAAGGGTAATATCAGTCTATTCCTAATTAACTCTTAAGGATTCATAGTTATGGGATTATCCCTTGAACAACGATTCGGTACAGGCGCATCTCTATCCGGTGGAGTCCTGAGCGTCAACATCACCAACCTCACTGGCCTCACCAGCGCCACCGCTACCCCTGATCAAATCTTCGCGGCTATGATTCTCCACAACAAAGCCATTCAACCGACCAACGCCTTAGATGACGCCACAGTCGGCGTGACCATCGACGATCCGTTTCTTCAAATTGTGAGGAGCGATAGCCAGATTCAATACAGCTACAACGTAGGGCTTTATAAGGCAGCGGCGTTGGGTGGCTCTCTTGATCCGGATGATGTGGTGAGCTGATGAGTACGCCGGAAACGATTGTCAGCTATCAATGGCCGGATGATCCGCAGCAGTATCGAGTAAAGGTGAATGACCTCACAGCCACGGCGGAAACAGAGCAGATCACCCTGCCGGGTACCTGTGAATCACAGTCGTACATTGTGACTTCTCGGATTCATTATCGGCAGTCTGGAGCTAATTGCATCTACTGGCCGCGAACTATTCAGTCTTCAATTCTCGGCATCATCACAGGTGAGACGCGCGATGAGTGCATTAATGGCCTTTGGCGATTTCAGATTGCTTCTAGATATGCGGACGGAAGTTTGCGCTATTGGTATTCTGTCGGTTCCGGCTGCCAGTGCCAGTATCAACGCACGTCAGGCCAAATCCTATCCGTCAATCTTTCTAGCTCATCATCTGGTTGCGCCCCAAACGCTTGCAAGTTCATTGTCAAAAATAGTCAGGGTGCAATCGTTTTCAGCGATCAAAGGGAGGGCGGTTGTCCAACCTGGAGCGTAGAAGGTGATTGTCCCCCAGATACTCTCAAGTGTGGTGATTGCTGCCTCGACTGTGGTGATTATTTGGGCAGTGTGCGATCGCTCACTAATCAGGTTAAACAGTTGCAAAGTCAGCCATTGGATATCAATAGATGAGGAGGGCATGTGTCCGAATGCGATCAGCTCAAACAGGAGATAGCAGCGCTCAGGGCGGAGATATCCAAGCTAAAGCCGCTAGACCAGGGAAAATTTAACAGTATGTTGCTGGCTGGTGCTGGAGTGCTGGGAGGGATGTTTGTTACTCATCCCGAAATCCTCAACATGCAGTCCAATATCAAAGCTTTTGCTCAGATGCAGGCATCACAAGCGCGGCACTCTGCCGAAAATGCATTGATGCAAGCTGAACTGGCATCTCGTAAGGCTCAAATAGCACAAACCAAAGCTGCATCTGCGGATAATGCCGCTACTGCTTTGGGCAGACGGTTAAAAGCTCTTGAGAATAAAGTCGATAACTTCATGTCTGCCGTATCGCGATCCATTCGTAATCTTACGAATCAAGCTTCGTTGGCAATCCGCAAGGCTTTAGAAGCCAGTAGTCTTGGACGGCAAGCACTTCGATATATCGACGATATTGCTCCTATTGCTAGAAGGGCTTTGAAGGTGGCTCTGAAAGCTCTGGGAATGATCCTCAATATCTTGGATTTGATTGCGGGTCTGGCAACTCTGGCTGAGGTTCAGGGCTTGCGACGCAGAATGCAGGCTATTGAAAAATCTCAAGATCGGCTGAGTGCTGATATGTCGAAAATTTTGTCAATCATCACTGCGATTAAATTTCGCTTAGATGCCTTTGAAAAGCTCATGCACGCTGCTACAGAGCTATCTCAGCAGGCGATGAAAAATGCAGGGCAGGCTATTCGGGATGCAGCAATGGCGCTTAGAGATGCAGCTAAGGCGCAAACTACGGCGGAAACCGCTCAACAAACTGCAATGGAAGCTCAACAAACTGCGATGCAGTCTGCTCGTAACGCTGCTGTTGCCGTTGCTACTGCTAATGCTGTGCAGGGCGCTGTAGCTGGTGTCGGTGCAATTGCCCGTGGCGCTATGGCGCGTGCAACTGCTGCTGGAGCCAAAGCTGATACTGCCATCGGTATCGCTCGGAGTCGACGCAATGGGCGTGATGGTCGCAATGGGCGTGATGGTAAGGACGGTGAAAGGGGTGCGCGTGGGTTTATGGGCTTGCGCGGTCGTACTGGTGCTGCCGGGGCACCTGGTCGAACTGGAGCGCCTGGTGCTGCCGGGGCACCTGGTCGAACTGGAGCGCCTGGTCGAACTGGAGCGCCTGGTCGAACTGGAGCGCCTGGTCG
>CBKWLJ010000277.1:0-12030 GCA_966675205.1 uncultured bacterium | reverse complement strand
TCCCTTGTCCATACGGTTAGCCGCGACAAGTCATCGAGAGATTCAGTCTCATTGATTAATTGGCAGCGTTCGCACCTCGCCCAAGCTTCGAGCAAAACGGTGTCAGCATCGATTTCGGCAAGTGCCATCTCCGCAGTTGGGATAAAACTGGGGCGATAATACTGCTCAGTTGGCAGAGGGTTAATTGCAGTGTCACGGGGGTAGAGGACAAATTCCTGCCCTGGATTGATATAAATCCGAGGGATAGCAGCGATGGTTTGCCCCTGGATTAAGGCTTCCACATCAGGGGCGGGTAAAGGGAAGGCAGTATTAATAGTAACGGATGTATTCATGAGCGAATCTGCCCTGCTGGCTTGCGAGTCGTGGAGGTTTACCTCCACTAGCTATCTATTATGAGTGAGGTAACCTTGACTAGCCATTCACAAGACTTGTCGCGCAGGCAGTGAAAGCTGAAGCCTCTTAAGTTCGTCGTAGCTTCAAGAGCGCAATGGGAAATTACAATAGTAGAACGATCAATGGCACTAGGGAGATTGAATGACTGTACGGTTTATCCTGAGTGACTATGTGGATAAAGCGATCGCACTAGCCATGTACGACAAACTGGAAGACGGCACATTTGCTGGGAGAATTCCTGCTTGTAAGGGAGTGGTAGCTTTTGGAGAGACGTTGCGCGAGTGTCAGGACGAGTTACGCTCAACACTGGAAGAGTGGATTTTACTTGGGTTAAAACTCGGACATTCTTTACCCCTAATTAACATGACTCTGAGCTAGCGATCGCCCAATTTTTTCGTACTTCCATTTATATTTTCGCTCTCTATCTAGTTTTGCAGAATGTAGTGACCAATGATTTCTCTAAGGTCTTGAGGTGCTTCAATGGCTATTGCTGCTCCCAAATCGGGACGGACAACCCACCACCAAACTAAGCTTTCTAAAAGGCTCGGTGGCTCATCATTGGGACACCATTCGATGTATCCTTCATTGACACCAATAATATTGGCACAAAGGTCATTTGCTATAGCGACACGCTCATCGAGCTTATCGAACTGCACAATGTCTTCCCAACGGACTTGATTAGAAATTGAGTTTAAAATCGATTGTACGTCTAGGGTAAGCATTCTTCGTAGCGAAGCTTTCTTCGCATCGCATTTCATCCATCGGGTAATCAGCCAACCTGCAAGTCACGCAAGAAGTAAAAGCGATCGCTATTCCTATCACTTCCCTCGTTTCGTCCCAAGTAACCCGTTAAAGGTGAGGAAAGCTCAACGAGAATTTCGTGTAGTTTCTCTGCTTTCAACGGCTGTGGAGGATTGGACATTGCATACGCACCATGAAGGGAATCGACACTAACCGTCTCATGGCCTGTGTTTTCTAGGTACGTTTTCACAAGCTGAACAATGTGTGATCGCAGCTTAATGTTGTTCTGAACTTTCTCAATATACTCATCAATTCTAGGGTCAACTTTTCCCGCTCCTAAATAAGACTTAAGTTCAATAAGATTAACTGAACCGGGATACTTGGCTTGTAATTCTACTAACTTCTGAAGAGTCATAGGATTGATAATACTGATAATGGATACATCAGCCGATTCTTTCAGATATCTGGTTGGTTCACCGGGGCCAATAATTAACTTGACAGCAATCTCATAGTCTTCTTTACCCAGATGCCTTTTACCAATCCTGTCTAACTGCTCAACTGTCGAATCAGGAATACTTCTACCTGCTTTGCACTCTCCAACTAGTGGATAGGGTGTTGTACAGTATAAGTCCATGCCACCAGCACCCCCTTTTGCCGTAGGGTCAACACCAAAGCCGAGAAAAGCTAGACTTTTATGAACAATTTGTTCAAATGCTGTCCCTTTTTCGTAATTGCCGCCAATGGTAGCAGTGCCTAAATCATTGATGGTATATATCCAAGCTAAGTCTTCTGGCAGCGTGTTAGGTTGATTAGTCGCCCACCCTAAAAATTTCTGGATATGGTGATTCAAGTTTTCAGCGGTTGGATTACTAAGAGCTAAATGTGCGATCGCACTCTGCAACCCTTCCAACTCAGGATGCAGCGGTGGCTCTAGTTTTTCTAGCTGGTGGCGGCGTTGGTTGAAAATGCGATCGCTCAACACAGGCAAAGATTGAGTAACAGTTAGGGAATTCGGTAAACCAACAAACTTTCCTATCTTCTCCTGACTGTTGGGATTTACCACCGCCTCAATCTGCTGAGGTAATTGGTAGACGCGCAAGTAAGCAAGGAATATATGGTGCCGTTGCCGAAGTACCTCCTGTAATCCTTCTGTTGTCCAGACGGTTAACCGCGACAACGCAGCTAATGTGTCAGTATCATTCACACCTTGACACAATTCGCACCTAGCCCAAGCTTTTATTGGAACTGTTTCGGAACCCAACTGGGCAAGAGTCGTTTGAGCAATGGGTAAAAAACTAGAGCGATAGTACTGCTCAACTGCTAGTGAATTAGTTAAGACATCGCATGGATAGAGAGCAAATTGCTGCCCTGGATTGATAAATGTCCGGGGCATAGCTACAACCATGCGACCTTGCAGTAAAGCCTCAATATCTGGAGGCGGTAGACATAGAGCAGTTGCAATTGAAACAAAATTATTCATAGGCTCAGTTTCTTGAGTAAATTATCTATCGCTCCCTCAAAATCATCTATTTCAGGTAGATCTGGTATTGAGCTGCTTATGTTGTTGATTGTTTCTTTTTCTGGTACTGGAATAGTAATCAAAACACTCTCATCATCAACTAAACCCTCTGGCAGTTGACCCGATGGATCGCTCAACACCTCGCGAATCAGATTGTTGTTAACTACTATCTTGTCACGAACGATAAAAGCTTTTATTTGCTCTTCACTCACCTCATAATCTTCACGCGCATTACTGACAAATCGTATTGCTAAAAGCGGCTTGATGTCTTCATTTCTTAACATTACCCATTCTCCGCCTAACTTTTTAGACAGGAGTTGATCCAAATGCTCTTGTCCTTTTGTCTTGGGATTAACCGCCTTAGTGCGAACTAAGCAACCGCGAGTCATGTCAAACTTTTCGTACTCAATCAACCGCTTCAATGCAGCACTCACAAACTTAGCACTGGAGTTTTGGACAACTGCTACCACTATCTTGACGACTCTTCCATCTTCTTTACCAACAATTCTGAAGTGGAGATAGCCTTTATCTGCACCTTTAGCTTGAACGTCCTCAATCCGTTCAATTTGCACTCGTTCTATCGTCTCCCCTATCACTGTGAGGAACCCTAAACGTAGAGCATCAGCTAGCGTAGCATTGTCCTCTAAATAATTATCGATTGACCTCTCAAGCGCAGCCACCTCCTTGTTAAAGGCCATTTCAACTTTATGTAACGGGTCTACTGGTGGCTTACCCCAGTTTTCTGCACACCACTTCAAAACTGCTCTTACAATGGGCTTTTCTTTGCCAAGCTCTCTCAACTCACCTTCATTAAAGGGATAAACAGGAGTAGGTGTAGTTAAACCCTTTTTATCATAAAAATCTCTTAACCATTGAGAAACAACAGCTACAACACCATCAGCATTAAGAGGATTTAAATCAAATATTTTATTGCCAATCCTATCAGTCACTGCTTGTGCCTCTGGCATGGCTCTGATTTGGTTTGTCCAAGTTAGAGGATACATAGCCATCATCAAAATACCAGACTTGATTTTGCCATACAGGTCTTTTGCTAAAAGAGCAGCAACCTGCGCCCTTGTAAAACCTCGCTCATTACAATCCGTACTCTCTAGCTCATCAAAGCAGATTACCAGCGTTCTGTAGTCACCAATTAAGTCTAAGATTTGGCAAACAATTTGCAATGCTTCAGCTTCTTTATCTTCTTGACTCTGACTTGGTAATCCCATTGCATCAGCTTGTGACTGTGCTAAATCCCTTCCAGATAACCAGTTGATTGCGAAGGATACTTTATCTGGAGACAGTGTCCATAGGATAGCCTGAATCAAGTAGGGATTCTCAATATTTGACTTGAGTTGAAGTACTTTTGCTGTCAGATTATCAAGCAACTTGGGATTTTGAGCTAATGCTCCAGGAAATCGACTAATTAACTGCTGAGGCGTATAGTCTTTCTTAATTGCCTCATTTACCAAAGCAGTAGCTAACTCTTGCCACTGCATGACACCTTGATTACCAATCTGTTTAAGGCTAGATGCCAAAGTGTCGAGAAACTTAGAATTAATTCGATCTAAATCACCATACTCACTCATGTAAACAAAAAAAGAGCCGCCTTCAACCTTAAGATGGCGGCGAATCCGACTGATAAGGTGGCTTTTCCCCAAGCCTCTCTCAGCTTTGATAGTGATACCAATAACTGAAAGCTGCCCTGCACGAATTTGCTCGATTGCTTGAAAAACAGCATTAAAGGCATGAGCATTTATAGAAGGAACATCAGGAAAACTCTGCTCCCAAACATCATGGCTTCTGACTACTAATGGTCTGTCAAATGGGTTTTCATTTTTAATGACATGATTGAGTGCTGTGATGTCAGAAGGTGTGCTATTCATAAATCGTATGAGGTTCAACAGCAGAAAAGTAAAAGAGTATGGGAACAGTTTGAATCAGCCAGTTTATGGGGTTAAACGTTTGGCATAACAGCGTAATCCACTGACTTTAGTTGTGATGGAATCTTCAAGCTTGTCTGGAGCGCTATCTTCAACGCTGCCTTCCAGAAGCTGAAAAAGATCATCGGCTTGCATCTCCAGCAACCACTCATTAAATTGGGAGCGAGTGACGCGATCGCCTATTGCCCGCCGAATTCTATAAATCGGCACCAGATCATCTAGGTTGTAGTCCCGATTTAGTCGGTCGTAAACTTCCAAGGCTACTGGCTTAAACTCTTCGTAAGACGCGATCGCAGCTACTGTTGGTTTCGCTTGACCATTTGACGTACTCACAGCACCATCCAGATGACGAATCCACTTCAGCAGAGTATTGAAGTCTTTTGCTCTAACTTGCTTGGCGCTAGACTCAAAATCAGAGCTTTTAAGCCCAGCGTCTAACATCTGCAATCCCTTATCCGTCAGGGAAACCTTGACCGATCTGTTTTTTGTAGTGAGCGTGATCGCTCCCTCTTTCTCTAATTGTTCAAAAAAAACCTGATAATCCCCAGCCTTCTCCTTTGTCTGTATAATTCGTTTAATTAATTCGCTTTTCTTGATTTCCTCCTTTGCCCCTCCCATATCCCACAATGCAAGAAGCAAGCGAGTCTTGGTTTGGTGTTCATTAACACCTGACTCAGTACCTTTTGCTTTATTTTTTGTTGGCATAGTAATAATTACAGGTAATTTGAGAGATAAAATTGAAAGTTTGTAGGCTATTTCTCAGAGCTATGTAACTAAATAGCCCAAACATAATGATCCAAGAGCACTATACGTAGTGCCTCCGTAAATTTACGGAAACTTACATCTTGACTAGCGCAGGTTGATATCAGGTTGCTTGTAAACATCGATTCTCTTCTCAAACCCTTCCAACGCTTTGGTGTCCATCTCGGCTTAGAGCGAATTCAGCGACTTTTAGCCGACTTAGGCAACCCACACCACCGCGTCCCCATCATTCATGTCGCTGGAACCAACGGCAAAGGCTCCGTTTGTGCCTATCTCTCCGCCGTACTCACCGAGGCAGGCTATCGAACCGGACGCTACACCTCCCCTCACTTAGTGGATTGGAATGAGCGAATTTGCCTCAACGAACAGCCGATTTCCACCGAAGCGCTAGAGCAATTACTGCTGCAAGTCAAAGCCGCCATTCCAGAAGATACAGAAGACTCCCCCACACAGTTTGAAGCCATTACCGCCGCCGCTTGGTTGTACTTCGCCCAGCAGCAAGTCGATATCGCCGTCATCGAAGTGGGATTAGGGGGACGACTCGATGCGACAAACGTTAGCGACTCCCCTCTCGTCACCATCATCACCTCCCTTAGTCGGGAACACTGGCAAAACCTCGGCCCTACCCTCGCCCACATCGCCAGAGAAAAAGCCGGTATCCTCAAACCTGGATGTCCTGCCGTAATTGGGCAACTCCCCCCAGAAGCTAAAGCCGTAGTAGAACAACGGATAGAGGAGTTGGGATGCCCAACCATTTGGGTAAAACCAGCAGAAGAATTCAAAATTCAAAATTCAAAATTCAAAATCAAGGAAGAAATGCGCTCTAGATGGGCGGAATATGAGGGTATCAAGTACCCCTTGCCCCTGCTGGGAGAGATTCAGCTCATGAATTCGGCAATTGCGATCGCATCCCTGCAAATTCTCCGTTCCCAAGGGTGGAACATTACCGAAGAAGCGATACAAAACGGCATGGCAAAAACCCAGTGGTTGGGACGCCTACAGTGGACAACATGGCGCGATCGTAAACTTTTGATCGACGGTGCTCACAACCGGGCCGCAGCCGTTGCCCTCCGTCAATACGTCGATACCCTCAACACTCCCGTCACCTGGGTAATGGGCATCCTCTCCACCAAAGATCATGCCGACATTTTCAAAGCCCTACTGCGACCCACAGACCAATTGTACCTAGTACCCGTCCCCGACCACAGTTCCGCCGACCCCGACGCCCTCGCCATCCTCGCTCAAAACATCTGTCCAGAACTTACCGAATGCCGCACCTATCCCAATTTAGAAACAGGATTAGAAGCAGCAACATCTAACTCCACACAAACATCAAATCGCTTAATAGTTTTGTGCGGTTCTCTCTATCTAATCGGTCATTTCTTGAAACAAAATCACTCTAATATCAACAAATAACATCAACAGGACTTACGCAAAATTACTGTTAAACCACCATTTGTAGGGGCGATTCATGAATCGCCCCTACTATATATGGTATCCATGCGTAAGTCCTGATCAAATTATCTGTGTTTATCTGTGTGCATCTGTGGTTAATTTATCCACGCCCTATACTCGCTATTTAATAGGTAATGTGAATCCGTTGAAATGAACACATAAAGTGAAAGGACACAGCATTGCTGTGTCTTTACAAAGAGAATATGCTACTGTGCATTTAATTTAGGAATTAGATTTGGGTCTTTTTCTTGTGGGATGGGCCGAAAAGCCCGTCCCCTTTCCCCCTTTCCCTCATCTCAAGAAACGTTACTATTCCACTGATCAGCAGCATCCTTAACCGCCTGATCAACCGACTTTTCTCCTAACATTGCTGCCTGCAAATTCTCGTAAATCGCCCTTTGCAACCTTTTAACATTTGACATCGTGGGAATCAAAACTTGTGCATCTTCCATCTGACTCGCACTAATATCTCTCGCTTGTTCCACAGGCGACGCCTTACCATCACCCGTGAGGAAACCCCTGTACTCTTTTAACCCCTCAGTTGTAGAAGGCAACACATTCGCCGCTTTCGCAAACGCCAACTGATTTTCCGTATTCGTCACATACAAAGCAAACTTGAGGGCAACATCGGGTTTATCGGTATCGCGAGGAATCACCAAATTCATCACCGCCACATTCTTCTTACCCGTCTCACCCGTAATCTGCGGTGCGGCTGCTGAAACTTTAGCAATACCAGGGGCATTTTTTGCGATCGCATCCATAAATTCTGCCCCACTCGCCAAAATTGCCGTCTCACCCGCCTGATATAACTCAATCGCCCGTCGATGCCCTTGGGTAAGCGCGTCTTTTGGCATCAACCCTTGTTTGTAAAAATCAACCCAATACTGAAACGCCGCTTTACCTTGGGGCGTATTAAACGCCGCCTTCCCATCAGCATCCACTAACTGTACCCCCATCTGCACCAAAGATTCCATTACTTCAGCAGAATCCTCTGGTACAAGAGTGACAAAAAATGCATACTTACCCGTCTTATCCTTAACTTGCTTCGCTACCTGTGCCAGTTCAGCATAAGTCGCAGGCGGTTTACTCACGCCCGCTTTTTGCAACAATTCTTGATTGTAAATCGTTACCCGACTCGTAAGATACCAGGGAATGCCAAAGCTTTTGTTATTGAGGCTACTATCTTTCCAGATATTGGGTAAATACTGATTGCGGATTTCTGCTGACACTCGACTATCAAGTTCTAACCAAGCATTACGTGCTGCGAGTTGGGAAGCAAAACCAGGATTGAGATTTACCACATCGGGTGCCGTTTTTGCTGAAACGGCTGTCAAAATTTTGCTTTCCATTGCCGCCCAAGGAACATCTACCCAACGCACCTTGACACCGGGATTTTCAGCTTCAAAGCTGGCAATGAGTTTATTGAAGTAATCAGTAAACTTCGGCTGCAACTGCATCGTCCAGAACTCCAGTTCAGGGCTTTGGGAGGGTGAAGGGTTAGGACGACAGCTAATGGCAAAGCTCAACAGCAATCCCAACAAAGCAAAAATGCCTAAACGTTTCCAAGTTCTGATTCTGTTCATGTGAACTTTTAAATTTGATGCATAGCGCTAGCAGTACATCATCCTACTCTAAGCAGATGACAATTGAGGGCGAAAGTCCATGGCTTTAGTTGAAGGCGATCGCGATTCTCAACTGAAGTCCACCGATCCCTTTACTTTAAGCGGTACTTTGACTAAAGTTAACGTTTATCCAGACGCAGCTTGTAGGACTGAAGTTGCCGCCAATCACAAAGAATGAGTCGCCTGTTTGAGGAGTTGCCCAAAAAGAGCGTGTTATTCGTAACACGTCGCTTGAATAAGAGCACACTAACACTTATGCATTTAGAGGGTTGGTGTCGTCTTGAAACAAGCCGTAACCTTTGTGAATGCCGAATTTGTTAGTATCAGGGGTATCGAAAAAACAATCAGCTAAGCGACTGTAAATGAGAATTGCTCTCGTAGCCCTTCTCTTCCCCATTAGTGGGGTGAATTGATTCTTACAGAAAAGCTCAGCTAAGCATGGTGTTTGTAAGCTAGATTGGGTACCATGCATCAGTATTAGGTGTGAGCCTTGTTAGATTAAATCTCCAAGCACTTCACGTTAATTATCTTTATTCTCCCTCCCGCTGAACCAGGATATGTTTAACCGTTTTAAAGGGCTGTTATCCACAGGCAAAAAAGGCGTCGGGATAGAATTAGCTCCTGAACGAATTAATATAGCTCAACTCCGCAAGCAAGGTCAGGGCTATAAAGTTGCCACCATGTACTCTCACGAGGTGCCAGATGGCATCTTCCAAGATGGTAAGATAGCCGATTCACCAGCTCTAGCCGAACTGATTAAAGAAGCCCTAACTGAGTGCAAACTCAGTAAAGTGGATCGCGTCGCTACTGCTGTACCGATGCGAGAATCGATTATCCGCATTATTCCGATTCCGGCTGAACTCGATGACCAAGAACTCCGAGACATGGTACTCAATCATGAAGCGGGTCTGTATCTGCCCTATCCTCGTGACGAAGTAGACTTGGATTATCAGAAGTTAGGCTTCTTCCAAGATGAAGACGGCATCGAAAAAGTACAAGTCCTCCTGGTTGCCACGCGTCGGGAAGTCACAGACTCTTATCTCGATACGTTTGGGCAAGCTGGCTTACGTGTAGATGTGCTGGAGATCAACAGCTTTGCCTTGATTAGAACGATTAGGGAGCAACTGAGACAATTTGCCCCTCAAGAAGCGGCTGTCTTAGTGGATATTGAATTTGATAGCACGGAAATTGCCATCATTGTTGATGGTGTGCCTCAATTCTCCCGTACCGTTCCCATCGGCACATTCCAACTTCAGAGTGCACTCTCGCGAGCCATGAATTTACCAACTTCCAGAAATACAGAACTCCTCCAGGGGATGACTATTCCCCCGACTCCCCCTGATGGAATACGGACTGGAGCAACGGGTATTAATCCTGGCATGGCAGCCTTGCTGAGAGTCTTAGGAGAGTTAGCGGATGAACTGCGCCGTTCCATCGATTTTTATCTGAATCAGAGCGACAATTTAGAGGTAGCACAGCTACTTCTAGCTGGTCCTGGCGGTGGAATTGGAAAGCTTGATGAATTTTTTACCCAACGATTAAGCTTGCCAGCGACTCAAGTCGATCCAGTGGCAGCTCTTTCCTTGGAGGTAGAACAGGAGGTTCCCCCAGTACAACGACCAGGATTAGGTACCGTACTGGGATTAGGATTGCGAGAGGTCTGAAGTTATGTATAGCCTAGATGTCAATTTTTTAAAAGATCGACCTGAATATCGACCGCCGGAGCCAAGCGGGAAACGGGAACGGCAACCAACAGGAACAATGACCCCCTTAATCATAGGGGTCGCCATCGGTTTGTTGTTGCCAGCTATGGTGGGAGGCTTGTGGTTCTTCCTGCAAAATCAAATTGCTCGGATGACGCAGGAAGAAGAGACTTTAAATGCTGAATTGGCACGATTGAAAATCGGACAGCAAAAACTAGACCAACTCAACAAAGACATTGCATCAGTGAGAGCGGAAACAAATGCACTAGCAACTGTCTTCAATCAAATCAAGCCTTGGTCAGCAATGCTGGCAGATATTCGCGATCGCGTTCCTCCTGGAGTACAGATTAAGAGTATTGAGCAAAAACAACAAGCCGCCCCCGCTCCTACTCCTGCCGCTACTCCTGCCGCAGGGGCAGCTAAAACTCAACCTAATAACACCCAACGTGTAACACCAACGCTGGAAATCGTAGGTTTTGCTCGCTCCTTTGATGAAGTCAATTACTTTTTACTGGCACTTCAGCGATCGCCATTTTTCAAAAACGATGAGACTCAATTAATCAAAGCGGAGTTAGTCCGGAACCCTGCTAGGGTGGAAGTCAAAATTCCGGATAACAGAACCCAGTCGGGAACAACCAAAGTGGATCTTCCCAAAGTAGTGGACTACAGAATTAGAACAAGCCTAAGTGATGTCCCTGCTTCGGAACTCATTAGAGAGTTAGATCGTAAGGGTGCTGTGGGGCTGGTAACTCGCATTAGAACCCTTCAAGAGAAAGGAGTGATCCAAAAATGACGTATGCTGATGAAGAATTTCTTGCCGAAGGTCAGGTAGAACGCCCTAACTATCCTACAGCCTTTGGCATTACCTTTACTCCCAGAGTAGGAGGGTTAATTTGTGCGGTTTTAGGGCTGGTGGGGGCCACCTACCTGCTTGTCAATGTAGTGCAGCCCACATGGCAGGAATATCAGACCAAACAAAACTCCATTACCGAGAAAAAAGCTCAACTGGCAAGACAGGCACAACTTCAACAACAAATTCAGCAGAAAACTGAGGAATTAGAACAAGCGAGAGTACAAAATAGACAAGTACTTAATTTGTTTGCCAATGAGAAAACGCTAGATGCCCTGTTGCTAGATCTAAACAGCTTTGTTAAAGCTAGCCAAGGCACCTTGACCCTGTTTAATCCTGGAGAGGATCCACAGGCTGTAGAAACCGTGGTTACTGATGGCTCTTTAGGACCGGAGGTGAATGGGAAACTGAAGCGAAAAACTATCAATGTAGGAATAGAAGGCAGCTTCAAGGAAATCCAGTCCATTGTGCGTAATTTTGAACGCCTACAGTCGCTATTACTCATTAAGGATTTTAAAGTTGAGGTGGTTGACGATCAGGGATTAAGAGTTGATCCGGAAAGCGGCAAATCGATTCCCACAATCTATAAAAGAGAGAACCAACAAATTATTCCTGGTGGAGAACCCGACCTCAAAGCGACCTTTAAGCTAGAGGCTCTCATGCCAGTGAACGAAGAGGCGGCTAAGGCGGCAACCGCTAATCCAGCACCAAAACCGAAGCCATAACTCTTTAAAAGCAGTAAACAAATAACAAGCCTTGCGATTAGTCGGCAAGCTATTAGCTTTGAGAATTCTCGTTGGTAAGTGTATAATTTCTAACCTCTAAAAGCTAATTGCTCTCAAGCTATTCGCAAAATGGCTCTTATAGGTGAGGAGTGAACCGTGAGACAGGCTCGAGCATTGAGTGGAATGATGATCGGAGGGGCTGTAGCGCTATTGGCAACACAGCCCGCCCAGGCAGCAGCGACCCAGGTAACCGCTGTACGACTGGACAAAAGTGGGAGTGAACTTCAACTCACCCTGGAGACGAAAGCTGGCGATGAGCG
>CBKWLJ010000276.1:0-12038 GCA_966675205.1 uncultured bacterium | reverse complement strand
GAGTACACTAAGAAGATATCGCGAATATTTTCTGCAAGTTGTCGGAAGAGTTCCTCACTTTCACGAAGTGCCATTTCCGCTTGCTTGAGCTGGGTAATATCCATGGAAATTCCGACAATGCCGCTCAAGTCTCCTTGCTCATCATAAATCGGCGAATCTACGATCATAATCGGAAACATTGTGCCATCCCGTCGCTGTACGAGGAATTCCCCGCACCAACTTTCACCTGCTTGTAAGTAAGAGAAAATTTCTGTGGCTTCGGCTTGTGTCGTTGAGGCTGGGGTAACCTCTAGAATTGAGCGCCCTAGAACTTCAGAAGCACTCCAACCATAAAGAACTTCAGCAAAGCGATTCCAATAAGTAATATTGCCCTGCAAATCAGTGGCGATAACGGCTTGTTCTACAGCATCTAACAAACGCGCCTGAAAATGGATGTGTTTTTCAGCTTGTTTTTTGTCGCCCATATCTAGAGCAATGCCAAGTACGCCAATCACCTTCCCTTGAGCATCCTTCACTTGGGCTGTAGAAAGACTGATATCCACCCAAGAGCCATCTTTGCGCGGACGACGAGTTTCCACTTGGCTTAAGGTTCTTCCGGCTAAGGTATTTTGCAAAAATTCTTGGAATTCCGGTAGTTGTACGTCTGCAAGAGTTGGCGGAGGCTTGCCAATCACCTCAGAAGCACTCCAGCCAAACATTTCCTCCGCTGCGTGGTTCAACAGCAGAACTGTACCATTGGGAGCCAGTAAGTCAATGGCTACAGGGGCTGATTGAATGACTGCTTCGAGTAAGTTATTCGTTTCTTGCAACTGAGTTTGGATCTGTTTGAGTTCAGTGATATCGCGAGATTGCGCCAATACGGTTTCGACTTCTCCTGCTAGATTCAGTTCGGGAACGTAGCGGGTTTGAAAGTAATAATTGCCCTGAATACCGGGGTACTCAAACTCGACGATAACTTCTTGTTTTGTCTCAAAGACTTGCCTGATCGCTTTTTCCCATAACTGCACACAATCTGAAGGCATTCCCCATTCACGAGGCGTTTTCCCGATATAGTGTTCAGGAGGAAATCCTGTGAGATTAGTGATGACGGGGTTTTGATAGAGAATACGACTTTCGCGATCGAGTCGTTCAATCAAATCGGGAGAGTTTTCAACTAAGGCACGAAACTCTTGTTCTCGTTGATGTAGCAACTGTTCTGTGCGCTTCCTGTCACTAATATCCCGCATCACAGTCGAGAGATAGTCTACGGTTCCCTCGGCAGATTTGTGAGCCACAATCATTTGAGACACAGGAATTTCCTGCTCATTCTCATCCAAAACAGCCGTTTCGCCCACCCAAACTCCATCTCGAATCGCGGCAGGTATCCCCTGCTGCTGGATCATCTCTACTGCCCACTGGGGATGATAGTCGGCAAATTTGAGCTGAGTCACGTCGGCATCTAAATCCAGTCTCCTCATTTTCTTAAGTTGAGGATTATTCCAGAGCAGATTTCCCTGACTAGTAGCCATGCCAATAAAGTCAGCAGACGCATCTAAGATCGCAATCAGACGCGATCGCTCTGCACTGAGCTTTAAGCGATCGGCCATTTCAGCTTGAAGTTGGGCATTTGCCGCCCTTAAGTCGGCCGTTCGCTGCTGAACACGTTCTTCTAACTCTTCATTGAGTTGCTGCAAAGCCAATTCAGCTCGTTTTTTGTCGCTAATATCTCGAATCAACCACAGCAGCTTTACCTGTTCACCTTGCCCCTCCTCAATTGCCCTCACGGTAATCTCGACTGAAAACGAAGTTCCCTGTTGAGAGTGCAAGTCAATTTCAAACTGCCGTAGTTGACGCAGCTTGATGAACTGATTCAATTGAGCTCGGAACCCTCGACGCTCTTTTAAAGGAATGAAACGACTGAAGGGTTTCCCTAAAATTTGCCGATCATCCCAAGCTGCGAGCAATATTCTGGCTGCCTGATTCGCTTGTTGAATATTTCCCCAAGTATCGGTGACTAAATAGCCATCTGGAGCAAAGTTAAATAAGTCTTGGTAGCGTTGCCGTTGCTGTTGTATCTTTTGATGAGCGGCTATCAGTTGTTCATTTCTACAGCGCAATTCTTCCAAGCTCATTTCCACTTCTTGGTTAGCGGCTTCAAGTTGCTCTGCATAATGCTGTAAGTTCCGGTTTGCCTGATGCAGTGCAGTTTCTGTTTTACAGCGTTCCTGTTCGGCGTAAAATTCTTGAAGTGCATAGGATAAATAATTGGCAATTTCTATCATCGTGCCGATTTCATGCTCACTCCACTCATGAGGGCAGGGTGAATGCCAAAACAGCCAACCCACCAAATTCCTGCAAGGCTTCAATGGCACATCTAAAACTGCTTGAGTTCCTCCGGCTGCCATCACCTCTGTTAAGGGAGCAAGCATGGGAGCATTGGCAACATCTTCTATAATGACTGGCGTTCCCCGACGCAAAGCAGTTAAATACTCACAAGCAACGGTTAAATCCATCTTGAAGCCAGTTAACGCAGGCATTCCCTCGGGCTCATAGGACTGGATAACCGTTAGTTGATCTTGAGCATCAATGGTGGTGTATGCAATGCGCCAGTTGGGAAAATTGCGATGAATCTGCTGAAGAGTGCTATTAATAATTTGCTCAAGCGACAGCCCGTAGATTCTGCCGATGGTAATAAAGTGAGCTAAGCGGCTACAGAGCTGACTTTTGTGGAAAGCTTGTTCTAGATCGTAATGCGATCGCGCTTGGGCTTGTTGCTGTTGTTGGACTTCAACCAAGTCATCCAAACATTGTCGTAACTCTAGAGCTAGAGTTTCTCGATTAAGTTCCTGAAGTCCTGTCGCAATAGCAGAAATCTGGCTGATACACTGACTTAGGATGGCTGAAGACATGGCTGCTAAACCGTCGCTTCTGACGTTGATATAGCCATCCTATTTGATTCTTAAAGAGAACGGGGAACGGGGAACTCCTGAACAGGTAATTCTAGAACACTTTAACTCAGTATTCTTATGTATCAAAAATCAATTTTAACCTGTTAATTATTCCGAAAATACTAATTGTGTCAGTCAAGGGTGCAGCAAGGTCAGGTAAAAGCGAATACTGCAACGCATTTTCAAGTTGAACAATATGATTTGTCGCTGACAACGAAAAACGAAAACTCCTAACCTGGGCTACATCCCATCCCAGGTTGCATTCATACGTAGCATATTCATTTTCTAGAGCGTCCGGAGCGTCCCCGAGTCTGGAGCGTCAGTCTCAACTACTATCTTTGAACGCAACTCGGTATCACTGCACTAACAACCTTCTCGCCCTTCAACGTGTTCGCGGGAGTCCTCGGCTTCAACTTGCGTAAGCCGAGGAGGGATAGCGGGATGCTGGAAGCATGGAGGCATCCAACACATGAACCCTAAGCCACACATAATTTGCATGAGCGCTTGAGTAATTTGACTTTACCAGGACTGAATTGTCCAATTCTTTTCCATTCATGGTTGTAGACTGAGATGTTTTTGGATTTGCCTGTTTGGGTATAACCCCCAATCCAGCCTCTGTATATTTGACCTGCTTTTTCAGCTTGAACAAAGTCGCCAGACCGGAAACCAAACGGTGTTAGGGTTCCGCCCTTGCGCTTACGGTATTGACTGGGATTGGGTTTGTGGCTATCGGGGTTTTCAAAGTGAAGCTGACGCCTATAAATATTGGGTTTAGCTATCACATTGAAGGGGGCTGATGTAATAACAACTTCACCTTCCCAGTTACCACCTCTTGCATTACTCGATTGCCAATATGTCCACTTAATGAAATGACTGGCGGCTAGTGCCACTCCGTCATTGCTGTGAGTTTCTTCCACAGCTTTCGACTTGTCGGATTTATCCTTGGGAAGCTTTAACCACTGCCTGAGATTGGATGTCTGCCAACCGTACTGAGTAGCTGTTGGCGCGATTTTCTCCAGCCACTCCAACATAATTTTTTGACCGACCATTGCAGGACTAAAGCCCTTGTCTCCACGAGCTTTGATGTATTCGTAAACGATGTTAGAGATAGGGAATAATCGCGTTATTTCCTTGACTACTCTCAGCTCTAGTTGGCGGTTAGCCCTGACTGACGGAGGTAGCTTCTTTTGGACTCTGTTGTCAAACCTTTTGGCGCGATGACACCGTTGTTCATAAGGGCGTTTGCGGTTGATTCTGCGACCTCTTCTTGCCCTCCGAAGTCTCCGTCTTGTCGTCATCTTTTTGGTGACATTAGGGAACGGAAGAATCAGGTGAAGCTTGAGCAAGGTCGCTTTAGAGCTTTGAATCCCAACGCCGGAAAACAATTTGCCAGGGTCGATACCAATGACCATATCTTGGGTTTTATATCCTGATGGCTCATTGATAAGTTGAAGGGTAAAAATGCTAAGGTCATTGGGGTAAATCTTCGCCTTACCCTCTTTGAGCCACCGTCTCGCTCTTGAGGGTTTTGTGGGCATTAGTGGACGCCCCGAAGGTGAAATTACTGGTACTCGTTGCATTTTGGAGATAATCCAATAAATGTGACTTGTTCCTTACCGCCATCTGATAAAAGATCTCCTTTCTTAGAGCAACCTAATCAGAGGTTTTACAGAGGTTTAGTCTAGGAAAACAACTAAACGTATGTGCCATCATCAGACTCATGCGGTAGACAACTTTTACTGGAATCTGATTCTTCCAATCTCACCCTTCAACGAAGTAAGGGTGAGTAGTTGACTCTGCTTGTGTCGATTCACTCCAATTCCTTACACCGAAGTGGCATTCGTGCATCCTACTTTTTCCCCCAACCCCCCATCACTCTGCCACCACCACGCGATCGCGTCCTGTCCTTTTAGCCTGATACAATGCCATATCCGCCGCTTGAATCACGGCATCACCCGTCAAACCCTGCTCAGGAAAGCACGCCACACCGACAGAAATTGCGATCGCACCTAGAGTTTGATGCCGATACTCAACGACTAGCTTCTTCACCCCTTCCCGAAGCTGCTCTGCTCGCTGTCTGGTTGCCTCCAAGCTGGCTTCTGGCAAAATCAGCAAGAATTCTTCTCCCCCGTAGCGACAAGCAATATCTGAACTGCGGATATTGGTTCGCAAAAAATGCCCCACCTCTCGCAACACGGCATCCCCTGCCTCATGCCCGAACGTATCATTAAATTGCTTAAAGTGGTCAATATCAATGACGATGACACCTAACGATTGCTCTTGGCGATGGGCACGGTGAATTTCCCGTTTCAGGGATTCTTCCATATATCTTCGATTAAATAAACCCGTGAGAACATCGTGAATGCTCTCATGCTTGAGCGTCTCCCGGAGTTTTAAATTAGTAATAGCCACTGCCAAGTGTTCTGCTACCGTCACCGCCAACGTTTGTTTCGCTTCCGTTAAGCACCCTGGTTCAGGTGAACTTAAATACAACAGTCCCAATACTTGCCCCTCTGCCATCATCGGTATGCACAGAGATTGGGCGGGTGGCGAGTCGGTGTGAATATGGCGGCACCGTAAATGAGAGCGCGTCTGCTGCATAAAACGGGAGCGACGTCGTCGTAGTGCCCAACACTCGATCAGGGAGAATTCACTCTTGCTAGAAAATGCAGTTCCCCAAGTTGCCACTGCCTCAAGCTGGTTCTGGGTTGCATCCAGCAGAAATACCCCCCCTGAACTCCCCAGAAACATCGGCTGTATCAATGTTGCCAGAAGGCTGTAAGCCTCTGCAACCGTCAAACAGGTTTGTAAAAAACCACTCAGTTTGCCCAACAGTGTCATCTCTTGGCTACGTTGTTCGAGTTCATCCACCCAGCAGATGAGCTTTTCGTTCGCTTGTTGCAACTCTGCTTTACTCAGTCGCAGTGCTTCCTCTGCTTGTTTATGGGGGGTGATGTCAGTGCAGGAGCCGATATAACCCACGAACTGCCCACTCGGCGTAAACCGAGGCACACCCCGATCTAAAATCCAACGATACTTTCCATCGGCATTCCGCAGGCGATATTCGAGGAAAAAGCTCTGGTGTGCCTCTAAGGCGGCTTGATAATCTTTTAAACGACGTTCGCGATCGCACTCGTGGATGCACTCAATCCAACCCTTACCCACTGCCTGCTCTAACGTTTGTCCTGTAAACTTTAGCCAAGGTTTGTTAAAAAACGTACATAAACCCTCTGGATCTGATATCCACAGCAGTATAGGTGCGGTATTCGCAATTTGACGAAAATAGTTTTCGCTCTCCCTTAATGCCGCTTCTGCCATTTTGCGCTCTGTAATATCACGCACGATCGCTAAAACTTCATCACTTCCCTCCACAACAATCCGTGCCTCATAATTTCTCAGGCTGTCATCGCAGGTGAGCTGAAACTCAAAAATTTGTGTCTCATGCGTTAAGAAAGCTTTTGCGATCGCTTGCATCATCGGTTGAGCAATAGGTAATGGCATGACATTTTGTACCTTAGAGCCGATTAACTCAACAGGAGGAACAAGCAACAGCCAATCTTTTGCCGCTTTAAAGTCTACAAAAGTACCATCTTTTTTGATGCAAAACATTAAATCAGGAATCGCATTCAGGAGAGCCTGATTCCTTGCTTCACTTTGCCGTAGTGCTTCTTCTGCTCGTTTCCGCTCAATCAATTCTTCTCGCAGCAGAGCATTGGATTGAGACAGCTGAGCTGTTCTTTCTGCCACTCGTCTTTCCAATTCTTCAGGAGTTCTCTGAAGAGCTTTTTGGGCTTTCTTGCGCTCAGTGATGTCACGACAGCTATAAAGCATAGTTCCTCCCTGAATTTCGACCCGTTTTACGGTAATGAGTAACGTATGAATTCTGCCTAATTTGTCTTTTATTTCACGCTCTAAGTTGCAAATTTCTTGGATGTTTTTTAAGTTTTCAATATTACATAAATCATCTCCTATCAGTTTATTAATATTGCCTAACTCTTCTACCTCTTGAGCAGAATAGCCAAAAATAATTTCTAAATTAGGGCAAATATAAGTAAAGGTTCCAGTATCATCAGTAATCAAAACCGTATCAGAAATATTATTAAGGATGAGTTGGTAGAGTTCTGCTGACTCCCGGATTTTTACTTCAATTTTATGACGCTTTGCTTTAGTATTAATCATCGGCTATTGTTTAAAATCGGCTAAAAACTGAAGATAATGACAACTGAATAGAGTTTTGCAATCCATTATTAAATCATTCTTCAGTTCTCTTTCATGCTATTACTATTAATTTAAAAAAATCTGATTCTAAAGGTGCAAAAAAGAAATACACCCCAGGCATATATTCTGCCAAGGGAGTATAAAATATTAATCAAATTGGAATATTATCTTGTTACTCTATCATTAAGTTCTCACTTCCCAATCCTCAATTGCAATTGATCGAGGAATTGTAGAGAACAGTTAAACTTTATCCAAACCAATGGGAAGGAGTAAAGCAAGAATCCGCTTCTTCTGGTCTAGTCCGACTAATACATTCAGAACTTTGCTGAATAATATAGGCTATCTCTTGGCGAACTAAGTTTTTGAGATGTAATTGTTGCTCTTCAGACAGGGATAAGTTTTCGGATTGAATGGACGCTTGTTGCTTTCCTTGCCCCTGAGGATACCAATTGGGAATTTGATTGAGTACATTAATGATTAAAATTCTGCGTGATTCGGGATTATTAAATGCTTTTTGATACGGGTATTGAGGATACCCTTCTAATGCTTGATCTAGAATTTCTGATACTTTGGCAAACATTGAATCACTGACCACATTATCCATTTTTCCCTCCCTGTTTTAAGGAGTTAAGCCCTTGTTTTCAAGGAACTCCTTACCTCTATTGTATAGATGTAGCGACCCTTGGTAACAGCTTAAAGGCAGAGTCTTCTTGCAAAAAAATTGAGTTAATAAATTTCTGACATTAAGACTCGTGCCCCTTAAAATCCTTAAAAAGTGTAAATTCTTTTTAAGTTGCTTTTTACCTAACTCGATTATCTCTTACACGCCAAGAAATATCTTAACTCTTTTACAAATTTTTAAACTGAACCCTCGAAAAAAAGCAAACCAATTCATTGGTAAAAATAAGTCTTCCTGGCTGCTAGAGTGCCCTTGGGTTCGCGCTCAAGGCTCTCAAGAAACGCTTTTCGTTTACATACTGAATTTTGGGTCTTTTTACTTTAGGAAGTCGCCCCAATGCTAACTCCCCTACAAGCTCCTGTCTGCTTCTTTCATCTATAACAGGAGCGAAAAGCGCCAATGGGATGCCTCTAACTTGCTCGATAGATTCATGGGTGAAATGTTAATTCTTCCTCAGGTGTGATTGAGCCTTGCAGATAAACATTGGCACGAATGACGGAATTTCTAGGACTGTTTAAGCAACTGACCTAGACAGCAGGCTCATGTTTTGACCCCGCACAAATCGCTTGCCGATATGGACAAGCTAGTATTTCGTTAGAGTGCAACCCTGATGCCGATTTACGTTGCGGGCTAACTTGACTACCCCGCATCATCTATTTGCCAGACGACTATCTTATCGGTTGATTTTAGGGCTCCATCAGGATTTGCTTGATGTGGCTCCCTCTATACCCGCAGCTAGTCGCTTTTAGTGCAATACAGATTGAAAAACTCACTTTAGCACAGCTACTGTTCTTTAAGTTCAAGCTAAAGTGACGATAGTCCCAAAACTTAAGCTTTAGTTAACTTTAGTAAAGCTCACCATTAACTCATTAACGCATAATAGGACTGCCATGGTGATGAACTAAGTACCACTTGGATGCCATTCGTTCAAAAATATTGGTTGCGATCGACTCCGCTTCAATCTTTCTACTTCCATTAACTTGGAGAACTTTTTCTCTTAAAATGACATAAGCAAGATTTTCGCGAATTTCTGTGGAAATAATTTCTGTTTCTATTTCCAGGTATCGAGTATTTTTGAAGATCTGTTCCCAGGAGTAGCGGATATCCTTCCAACCATTGATTATAGGTCGTCCTGGGTGAATACAACGACTGCCTGTTCCTTGCGACCAGATGCCACTCATGGATTCAATATCTTTTTTCTCGAAAGCTCGATAAAAGGCTTCGTTCGCTGCTAAAACTTCTGTTTGTTCGTTAGGCATAATTGTACCGCTGATACCCAATTCGCTTGGATCACCTCTGTTTTCCCACAATCTCAATCTCTGGTGAGATCTCTTTTTCCTTTGTCTCCAAGAGTCCCCCCTGTCGCTCCTATCGACTACGAGGAGTTGAAACTCAGTATCAGGTTTGGCTGGGAAATCAGATTGGCGATCGCTAAACTAATGTACCTTTAAATGGTATTATGTCTCCCCTTTACTGCCCCTGTCTGGTCTATCATCATCTCTGATCGTTTCAGCAAAACGGAGTATCCCTGAACCGTATGATAAGTAAGGGGTCTCAAGACGTTGTGATATGACTGGTGTTGTTTGGGAACTAGATTTTTACTCGCGTCCGATTTTGGATGAAAATCAGAAAAAACTTTGGGAACTACTGGTGTGCGAAAGTCCTTTGGATACGTCCCAGCCAGTGGATTCCCTGTTTCAATATGCTCAGTTTTGTCCCAATCAACAGGTGAATTCCATTTGGTTGCGGGAGACTATAGCCGAAGCGATCGCTCAAAGCCAAAAGCCTCCGGAAAAAATTCGCTTTTTTCGGCGTCAAATGAGCAATATGATTACTAAAGCCTGTGAAGAGCTTGGGATTCAGGCACAGCCAAGCCGCCGCACCTATCGGGTAGAGCAGTGGCTACAACAACGGATACAAGAGGTTTATCCAAAGGAGCCTGGATATCAAGCTTCAGCAGCGGCTGCATCGTTTGTTCAATATCAACCTCAGATTCCTCTCCCTTTACCCGATGCCTTGGAATACGACAAATGGGCGGTTGTCACGCTGGAAGCAGGGGCATTTGAGGAAATGAATGAGTGGGACATTGGCTTTAGTGAAGCCTTTCCCCTCTCCATGATCGGGCTTGCCCCCGATACTCGAATTCCCGGTATTATTATTTTCTCTGCTTCTAGAGCAGCGCCCTTAGCGGCATGGATGTCAGGCTTAGAGTTAGCATTTGTGAAATTGGATAGCGCAAGGCCTGCTAGATTGTTGCTGGAAACAGGGGCTAGTGATAGCTGGATTCTCGCTACTCTAAAAGGCTCTCAAGCCTTAGCTGAAGCTCAAGGATTCGAGCTATCTAAACAAAAAGCTCAAAAGGTTCATTTCCTCGCTGTGCAGTCGAGTCCAACCTCAGAATCATTCGCCGGATTTTGGCTTTTGCAAGAGATTGAGTAGCACTTCAAGAGTCAGTCGCAACCCCCATCTCACTCAGGGGGAGAGCAACTGACGACTGATGACTGACAACTGATAAATGACAACAAGGTATTGATTATGGCTCCTCACGATTTGCCTTCATCGCTGCACGCTGAGCAGCTATTAGAGCTTGCTGCTCGATTAGGGGCACAGCACGCAGAAGTTTATCAGTCGCGATCGCTGTCTCAGCCTGTCTTTTTTGAAGCCAATCGCCTCAAACAACTAGAAAGTAGTCAAGCAGAAGGGATTGCCTTAAGGTTGTGGCGAGATGGATGTCCAGGGCTGGCAGTGGCTTATGGCCCGGTGGAACCTCAAGCACTTGTTGAGCGGGCAATCGCGATGACTCATCTCAACGAACCGGAATCGGTGGAACTCGCCGAAGCTCGAACGGATTACTATCCTGATTTGGGAGAGGCAGTACCTGTAGAAGAACTGGTAAAAATGGGGAGAACTGCGATCGCAATGATTCGTGATACTTACCCTGAGGTTCTGTGTACAGCCGAGTTGGAATGCGAAGCAGAAACAACCCGTTTAGTCAACTCTAATGGGTTAGATTGCTCCTACACGGATACCACCCTGAGCTGTTTTTTGATGGCAGAATGGGTGCGCGGAGATGATTTTTTAAGCGTTGCCGATGGCCAAACCGAACGAGGGGCGCTTGACCCTGATAAAGTGGTTCAAAGCATTTTACAACGATTAAACTGGGCAAGAGAAAACGTCTCTCCTCCTAAAAGTCGTGTACCAGTTTTGTTGACGGCGAAAGCCGCAGACTTACTCTGGGATACGGTGCAGTCAGCGTTGAATGGCAAGCAAGTTTTAGAAAAATCGTCTCCTTGGAGCGATCGCTTAGCTGATTTGGTGATGTCAGAAACTCTCACGCTTTCACAGCAACCCGATACCGGCCCTTATAGTTGCCCTTTTGATGATGAAGGGACTGCTACTCAGCCGTTGTTATTAATTCGAGAAGGGTGTTTGCAGCAGTTTTATTGCGATCGCACCACGGGGAGATTGCTTGGTTTCGGTACGACAGGTAACGGATTTCGCCCAGGTATGGGCAGTTACCCAACGCCAGGTTTAGTCAACTTGCTGATTCAACCTGGACAAGGGTCGTTAACTGATTTAATCTCACAATTAGATCACGGATTAGTGGTCGATCAATTGCTAGGGGGAGGTGCTGGCATTAGTGGGGACTTTTCCGTCAATGTTGAACTAGGCTACCGAGTTGAGAAGGGACAAATTATCGGTCGTGTTAAAGATACAATGATTTCGGGTAATGTTTACACAGTTCTCAAGCAACTTGTAGCACTAGGGGGCGACGCTGACTGGAATGGCCCTTGCTACACGCCATCTTTAATTGTGGAGGGAATTTCTACCACTGGTAGAAGTTAGACATCTCTGAACACGCTCAATCAAGGCGGTGCTTCTTATTGTCCTGCAATTCATCCCACGCCTCAATGTCGTGGGCTTTCTTCCTCGATTTTTGTAAAAAAATATGGTTAATTTTCAACCCATTGAAGTTTTAAGTTTTGATTGTTATGGAACTCTCATTGATTGGGAAACGGGAATTTTAACCACATTCAAGACTATTTTAGCAAATCATAATATTAGTCTAGATGATACACAAATTCTTGAACTTTACGCCCAACTGGAATCCAAGCATCAAGCAGGAGAATATCTCAAATATAGAGAAATACTTAAAAGAGTTGTCCAAGACTTTTGTGCAAATTTGAGCGTGACTCCGACTGAATTGGAGTTAA
>CBKWLJ010000275.1:0-12125 GCA_966675205.1 uncultured bacterium | reverse complement strand
TCCTTTGCAAGTCAGCAAGATACGTATCTCAACATTATCGGAAAGGAGGCAATCTATCAGCTTATCAGCAAGTGCTGGGCATCGCTATTTACCGAGAGGGCAGTAATTTACCGCCTTCAAAACGGCTTCGACCACCGTAAAGTCCACCTGTCTGTTGTTGTTCAGAAGATGGTCTTCCCGCAGGCGGCAGGAATCTTGTTTACTGCCGATCCCGTCACTTCTAATAGGAAGGTGTTATCCATTGATGCCAGTTTCGGACTTGGTGAGGCCCTGGTTCGGGGCCTGGTGAATGCTGACATCTATAAAGTTCGTAACTGCAAGATTATCGATAAGAAGATATCCACCAAGAAACTGGCTATTTATGCCTTAAAAGATGGCGGTACCAAAGAACAGGAGATTGAGCCTGAGCTGCAGAATAGGCAAGCGCTGACAGATGAGCAGATTTTACAGCTTGAGCGCATGGGCAGAAAGATCGAAGAACATTTTGGTCACCCCCAGGACATCGAATGGTGTTGGGTTGATGACACATTTTATATTGTCCAGAGTCGTCCGATTACTACTTTATATCCCATCCCTGAAGCAAACGATCGGGAAAATCACCTTTATGTATCTGTTAATCATCAACAAATGATGACCGACCCCATGAAACCATTGGGATTGTCTTTATTCCAGTTAACGGCTGCCCGACCCATGTATAAAGCTGGTGGACGGTTGTTTGTTGATGTCACAAATGAGCTGGCTTCACCTGTTAGAAGAGAAATTATACTAGATGTCTTGGGAAAATCCGATCCGCTTATAAAAGACGCACTCACGACCATTATAGAGCGAGGGGATTTCATAAAGTCGTTACCAGGCGATCAAAAAGAACAGAGTCCTGGTAAAAACAATAAAGGTGTGCCGTCTGCGGATTTTCAAACACTAAACGAATACGATCCGATAATCGTTGCTGATTTAATTCAGAGTAATCAAGCATCGATAGACGAGTTAAAACATAACATCCAAACGAAGTCAGGAGCAGATTTATTTGATTTTATTCTGGAAGATATCCAGAAATCAAAGGAGAGTTTATTTGATCCACAAAGTTTGGGTGTGATTATGACGGCTATGAATGCTTCATCATGGCTCAATGAAAAAATGAAGGAGTGGTTAGGTGAAAAAAATGTAGCAGATACGCTTTCTCAATCTGTACCCAACAATATTACTTCGTCTATGGGATTGGAGCTATTGGATGTTGCAGATGTGATTCGTTCTTATCCGGAAGTAATTGAGTATTTACAACAGGTAAAAGATCATAATTTTTTGGAGGAAATAGTTCAGTTTAATGGTGGACAGGAAGCCCTAAACGCTATTAATAATTATCTCAGCAAATACGGAATGCGATGTGTCGGAGAGATTGATATTACGAGAACTCGTTGGAGCGAAAAACCAACTACACTTGTCCCAATGATTCTCAGTAACATCAAAAACTTTGAGCCTAATGCTAGCAATCGGAAATTTGAGCAAGGGCGACAGGAGGCTTTGAAAAAAGAACAAGAGTTATTGGAGCGACTGAAGCAATTACCAGATGGTGAACAAAAAGCCAAGGAAGCCAAACGAATGATCGACCTAATCCGGAATTTCATCGGTTATCGTGAATATCCAAAATACGGCATAGCCAATCGCTACTTCGTTTATAAGCAGGCTTTACTGAAAAAAGCCGAGCAACTTGTACAAGCCAACGTTATTGATGAAAAAGAAGATATATACTATCTCACTTTTGAAGAACTGCGTGAAGTTGTACGCACAAATAAACTGGATTACCAGAGCATCAGCAAACGAAAAGACGAGTACAAACACTATGAAAAACTAACTCCGCCACGTGTGATCACGTCTAACGGTGAAATCATTGCGGGTGAGTACAAACAAGAAAATCTCCCAGCCGCAGCTATTGTCGGTCTAGCTGTTTCTTCCGGAGTTGTAGAGGGACGAGCACGTGTCATCTTAAACATGGAAGACGCTGATCTGGAAGATGGAGATATATTAGTCACCTCATTTACTGACCCTAGCTGGACACCATTGTTTGTATCCATAAAAGGCTTAGTTACCGAAGTTGGTGGACTGATGACCCATGGAGCAGTTATCGCACGTGAATATGGCTTACCAGCAGTTGTCGGAGTCGATAATGTTACCAAACTGATAAAAGATGGGCAACGAATTCGTGTGCATGGAACAGAAGGGTATGTAGAAATCCTATAATGGGGAGGCGATGAATTGGCAAACTTCTTAGTTCAGTGCGTTCGTACCGGCTGTCGGATCGCATATACAAACGGCATATCCGATTCCAGAAACGAGCGTAGATATTAAGGTATGTTCTCAAACGATAGTCATAGGAGGATCGCAGCGAGCGTGAGCATGGTCTGGTAGTTCGCGAACCGCTTCTCGTATCGCGTCGCGACCCGCCAAAATTGCTTCAGGCGGTTGATCAGCCGCTCGACCCGGTTGCATTCCCGGTACTCTGAGAACACGCCCGAGCACAGTCCCCAGCGATCACCTAGTTCAGCCAACTTTACATTTCTTTAGAGACAGCCTCTAATACCCATCTAAATTGGTTAGTCAGTTGGGTTCCATTTCGCTCAACCCAACCTGGAATAGGGTTTGTTGGGTTACGCTAGCGCTAACCCAACCTACGAAAGTTTTGTTTGTCTTTCCCTATTTTGAAAACTCAAAGCACAAGCTCAAGCTGCTTATATTCAGGTGGGATTTACATCCTATAGCTGAATATCAATTCCGAATTCCGTTAGTGCAGCGGGACAAAGTCTATTCCGAATTTTTAATGATTAAATTTTAACTTACCATCTGAAATATCAATTCTAAATTACAATTTGTTAATTATTGTTCTTTTTTTAAAATAAATAAACAATCAAAAATTTTTAATCCTAGTTAAGGGAACACTAAATTCTCGCAAAAAAATGTGGAAATAGGATGACCAACAAATAAAACCTAATCGTTTAACTTCAATTATAAATTTGAGCTATATTTATTTTTCTATAAAACTAATCTTTGGCAGAAGAATAAGCCTAAAATAAGGAGGTGCCCTACTGCCTGAGACAATCAGTTACAGGGAACTATGAACAATAACGGCAATCAATCCACCGAAAGGAATAAATCGGTGGTTCAGGCAATTCATTCGGCTGTTCAGGGTCGAGCGCGGTATAAGGTCAATGGACTTCATGATTCTGAGTCTCTGTGTACTTATCTCGAATTTAGACTTCTCAACTCAAAAGGCATCAGAAAAGTTTCGGCAAGTCCGGTAACGGGCAATATTCTGGTAGTTTTTACTCCATCACACAGCTATGGAGATATTGCGGCACTCATTGAAAAAATCGTATTCCAGTACAGTAAAAAGCGCAGGAGAGATCATGTACGGGAAAACTCTGCGATTAATCCCAATCAAGAGCAGAGCAAGAAATCAACGATCAGCACAGAAAAATTACAAAAGTTAATGACTTCTGCTCAGGAGCAAAGGGTAAAACCCTGGCATCTTCTTGAAGTAGATTCAGTCATTAGTGAATTTAAAACATCAAATACATCAGGATTATCGAAAAAGTCTGCTGAAGATAATCTCAAGAAATACGGCCCCAATATTCTGCCCGAAGCAGTTCCTCGCTCAGGCTGGAGTATTTTTATCGATCAGTTCAAATCACCTCCAGTTGCTATGCTTGCCGTCGCGGCGGCTTGTTCGATCGCAACGGCAGGAGTGGCAGATGCTGCCGTGATTATGGGGGTGGTCGTTATCAATGCCCTGATTGGCTACGCCACAGAAAGCCAGTCAGAAAAGATTATTCATTCCCTCAAATCCCTGGTTAGACCTTCTGCGTTGGTTTTGAGGGAGGGGAACGTTAAAGAAATCAGTGCTCAAGAAATTGTCTTAGGAGATGTTCTCGTCCTCAAACCCGGCAGTTATGTAGCGGCAGATGCCAGATTGATTAGCGCCAAGCGTCTGAATATTGATGAATCTGCCTTAACGGGTGAAAGCTTGCCGATTGTTAAAACCACTGAACCCTTAACCCAGGAAAATGTGCCCTTAGGCGATCGCATCAATATGGTGTACATGGGGACATTGGTTACAGGAGGGCAAGGGCTAGGCGTCGTGGTGGCGACTGGGAAATATACGGAGATGGGCAAGATTCAAGCCCTCGTCGGTGAGGCGGAAATCCCCGAAACTCCAATGCAAAAGCAACTTGACCAAGCAGGCAGTCAGTTGGTCATTATCTCTGGGGTGGTTTGTGCTGGTGTTTTTGGCATTGGGCTACTGCGGGGATATGGTTTGATTGAAATGCTCAAAACCTCCATATCCTTGGCAGTAGCCGCCGTTCCGGAAGGGTTGCCAACCGTTGCCACCACCACCTTAGCTTTGGGTATCGCTCAGATGAGGGAACACCATGTCCTCATCCGTCGCCTCGATGCTGTAGAAACCTTAGGTTCCGTGCAGACGATTTGCATGGATAAAACCGGCACCATCACCGCTAACAAGATGTCCGTGGTGCAACTGTATGCAGACACAACGCGCCTCAAGGTAGCCGATGGCAAGTTGATGGCAGGGAAGGAAGCGGTAAATCCTTACACTCATGATGAACTGTTAAAGCTGATTCATGTTTTAGTGCTGTGCAATGAAAGTGAAGTGAATGGGAAGGAGGGTGAGTATACCGTCTCGGGTTCTTCTACGGAGAATGCCCTGATTGATTTAGCCTTGAGTGCAGGGGTGGATGTGAAGGCTGTGAGGGAAAGGCATCCCGTGCTGAAAATCGAGCATCGCTCTGAAGCGCGAAATTATATGACAACGCTTCATGCTACCCCTGATCGCCAAAAGCTGATTGCCGTCAAAGGCAACCCCAGTGAAGTGTTAGCCTTGTGTGGGGCTTATATAAAAGATGGGAAGATTCAGCCCCTAACGGATGAAGATAGGCAAGCGATCGAAATTGAAAACGATCGCATGGCGGGTAATGGACTTAGAGTACTTGGAGCAGCTTACCTCGTCGATCACCCAGACGACATTCACGATCGCGAAGACTTAATTTGGCTCGGTTTGGTTGGCATGGCAGACCCCATTCGCCCTAAAGTCAAAGAATTAATGGGTCAATTCCATCAGGCCGGCATCAATACTGTAATGATTACAGGCGACCAAAGCCCAACCGCCTATGCCATTGGTAAGGAATTGAATTTGAGCCAAGGAGAATCCTTGGAAATCCTTGACTCGACCCGTTTGAGTAACCTTGACCCGGAAGTCGTGAAGACATTGTGCGATCGCGTACACGTCTTTGCTCGCATTAGTCCTGCCCACAAACTACAAATCGTCCAGTCCCTACAAAGTACAGGCAAAGTCGTTGCCATGACTGGCGATGGTATCAACGATGCCCCAGCCTTGAAGGCGGCTGATGTGGGTGTAGCTATGGGACATACAGGCACCGATGTCGCTCGTGAAGTCGGGGATGTCATCCTCGAAAACGACAACCTCGAAACCATGATCATTGCCGTTAGTCAGGGACGAACCATCTACAACAACATCCGCAAATCAGTCCGATTCCTGCTCTCAACCAACATGAGTGAGATCATCGTGATGCTCGTCGCAACAGCAGGCGGACTTGGACAGCCTTTGAATGCCATGCAACTGTTGTGGTTGAACTTAGTTACTGATATCTTCCCCGGACTCGCCCTTGCCCTAGAGCCACCCGAACCGGATGTGCTCACCACCCCTCCCCGCAATCCCGACGAACCGATTATCAAAACCTCTGACTTCCAGAGAATTTTCTTCGAGTCAAGCACCATTTCCGCGAGTGCCTTGGGCGCATACGGCTACGCCATTACCCAATATGGCATCGGGCCTCAAGCAAGCACCATCGGTTTTATGAGCCTAACCATGGCACAACTCCTTCACGGCTATAGCTGTCGTTCTCAAACCCACAGTATTTTTAGTTCAGAAAAACTGCCGCCTAACCAATACTTAAACATCGCCATTGGTGGTTCATTTGCCCTACAACTTGTCGCTGCTGCCATACCAGGACTCAGAGGGCTTCTGCAACTAGCGCCAATCAATATGGTTGATAGCGCCGTTATCGGAGCAAGCGCATTGCTACCCTTTTTGGTCAATGAAGCCACCAAAGAAATCACATCTACCTATTTAAAGGAGGACAAAAATCACTTACCTCTTTTGCCCCCTTTCCTAACCCAGAAAGAGGACAAACAACAAACTCACACTCCCCACTCCTCAGAAGAAGGAGTCGAAGAACTATCCCGCATTTCAGTTTAAAAGCCTATCCCCAACAACCAAACTAACAACTCAATATCCGTGTGCATCTGTGTGCATCTGTGGTTTCAAATCTCTTCCAAAACCGTAGGGTGGGCAATACCCATTAACAATCCAATCAGGAGTTGAACCAACACCAACCCAAGCCCACCCAAAGAGCGAAAAGCTTTTTTGATCTAAGTAGGGAGCTAAAATCACCTAGGGGTAAAGGTATGAAAAAAGACTTCATGTTCACATCGGAATCCGTCACCGAAGGACATCCCGATAAACTTTGCGATCAAATCAGTGATGCAATTGTTGATCATTTTCTGCGGCGAGACCCCTATTCTAGAGTCATCACAGAATGTGCTGTATCCACTGCCATTCTCTTTATTGCCGCTAGGTTTGAATCCGATGCCATTGTCGATTTCACCAAGATAGCTAGACAGGTAATCAAGCAAGTGGGTTATGAGGAAGCTGACTTTAATGGCAAAACTTGTAGCATCTTAACCAGCCTCAAGGAATTACCTCCTAGTGAATATCGGTACGGAGATGAAAAGAAATTATCAGAAGCGGAAATCGAGCGAATTCCTGTAAATGATCAGGTAAACGTTTTCGGATTTGCCTGTAATCAAACACCTGCTCTCATGCCACTTCCCATCGAGTTAGCGCATCAGTTAGCCCGAAGATTAGCGGACGTGAGGCTAAAAAAGATACTCCCTTATCTTGCCCCTGATGGTAAAACACAGGTAGGAGTCGAGTATAAAGACCGCAAACCCCACAGAATTCACAGCATTACTGTGATTGCTAGTCAGAATCAAGCATCAACAGGTTGTACTCCTGATTTAAAGCAATTACAGAATGACATTAGAGAAAGCATCATTGATTTTGTCTTTGAAGATGAAGTCATTAAGCCTGACACACAGACCAGAATCTGCATCAACTCTGATATTCCCTTTGGCATCGGTGGCCCCTCTGCCCATTCTGGGTTAACCGGGAGGAAAAATGCGATCGATACCTATGGAGAATATTCGCGCCATAGTGGTGCCGCGCTGAGTGGAAAAGACCCAACACGCATTGATCGAATAGGAGCGTATGCGGCCCGTTACGCAGCTAAAAATGTTGTTGCTGCTGGACTTGCTGATGAATGCGAGGTGCAACTCAGTTACTCCATCGGACTTTCTAGACCGGTTAGCATTCAGGTTGAAACGTTTGGGACAGGAAAAATTCCAGATGAAGAGATTACTGCACTCTTAGAAAAGTATTTTGATTTTCGCCTTGCAGGAATCAACCGACAATTCAATTTAAGATTTTTACCCTCTTTGATGAAAGGCGGATTCTACAGACAACTTGCTGCTTATGGTCATGTGGGTCGAATCGATCTAGGACTCGTTCCCTGGGAAATGACAGATAAAGTTCCGATTTTGCAGGAGTTTAATTTACGTCCTTTGCAGCCAGTCAACCCTTCAATTTGAGACTAACTGAGACGGGGGACGGGGAGATGGAGAGATGGTTGACGGAGTTCCCTCTTAATAATTTTGTGAACGTAACTCGGTTCGGTATTCAAATCACTATGACCGCTGAACCGCAGTGTATAAAAACAAATTTTAATTTTAGAAAAGAAACCTGAATAAGCCTAAAACTAGGGTTGAGCAAGGCAGAGGGCAGAAGGCAAAAAGTAGAAGGAAGAGGGCTTTAGGTTATCAATATTTGTTTACATACTTGCATTTATTTGGGCTTACCTACTTAGGGTGAAACAACTACTAAAAATTCTACTTCTTGCAGCTATCAGAAAAATCAATTTATTAGTAATTAGGAATTTGTATTTATAGCTGTCACCCTAAAGCTTAGGATTTTCTTTAATCGCCCAAACAACTAAGTACCAGTAATAAACCTTCTACCCACTGCCTTCTTCCTTCTGCCTTTTGCGATCAAGGCGAGTCAGATTCTTGGCATTGACTAAACACAAAAGCTTAACAAGCAACTTGAGGATGGATAGCGCTGACAGCACTATCCCGACGCCGTTCCAGAAAAGCGATCGCTTCTGGGAGGTGTAGATTCACCTGAGGCACGTTGCCAATCAACAGTAGCCATTTTTCCCCAATCTGTTGCAGTTTCCATCGATCGGTTGGATTTTGAGGGAGAATTTGCTTATTGCCCTGATTATCTTCGTTACAGACGAATCCCCATTCAGTGGCTTTCTTTAACATAGTTCTACCCTCCTGAGGTGGGTTTAGCGTATTACACTTTTTTTAGTCTATGTCAACTCTCTAATGGCAGGATAGCCATTTTAACTAAGATTTAACAAACCTGAGGGATTTGTAAATCGTTACAGAAGCATCAGCAGGAGTGGAAGATAAATCCCTTTCACCGCTTAGTTGACTGCTGATCAAGGAGCAGAGTATTGCTAATCGTGTAAATTTGGTAAGTATTTCATACAACTAAAAAGATAATTAAGCATAAAATCTATCTTTCAAAAGTAGTAGATAAGTAAAAGCAGAGAAAGGTTTAATCCTTCAACTGGACTTGGGCAAATCGGAGGATTTGTATTGATGAATACATAAATGTTCGGAGGGAACAAGTTTGATACCGTTACAGATAGTTCTTTGTCAAAACTAACTCAGAAAGCAACGCTATCAAACTCATGCAAAATTCCGGCTTTCCAGATGTCTCTATATTTTATAAACTAGTCGATTACAGCATCTTTAGCCGATTTTTCTCTGCCTGAAGTCTTTAAGTTTATTCAAAAAGGGCGAAGAACAGGTCTAATAGCCTTTGATACTAATCCCCATCACTATATCGGGGTGATTTTCGGTCATATTGTAGGAGCAACTAACCGCTCCAATCAGGAAGGTTTAGTGTCAATGATTAAGCAATACCATTGGGTGAGTGAGCGTGTAAAGGATGAAAGTCTTTCCTCCTAACTTCTGACTCCTGACTCCCGACTTTATAGCAACAAATATGTTGTAAAACTCAGTTAAGTATTGATTCATTACAGAAGGATACAAATTCCTCAAAAAAACTGGTACAACTAAAACTGAGAGTTCAGTGCCAAGCCCAGGTAAAGGCGTTACTGGATGATGAAAGCAATATTGAAAATAGAGTTAAATTTTGCTCAACCTAAACCTGGCTTTCATTCAACTAATTTCATTCAATTGAGGGGGGACTTGGTCAACTCAATCTTATTGGGCTGTTCATAAGGGACTAAAAAATAGCCTGAAAGTCGAGAAATTCCAAAGAATATTACCCAACTCGAAGGGACATCTCCAATTTAGCGGTCGTTGTGATATCCACATCAATCCTAAGGATTTGGAATGAGTCAAACCATGAACAATCAAACCATTCATTCATCACCTGTATCAGAAGAAATTCCGCCCGGATACCTCAATATCATGGGCTACATTGACGAGTCAGAGGTCAATGGGCCTGGCAGCCGCGCTGTAGTGTGGGTACAGGGGTGTAAACGAGAGTGTCCGGGATGTTTTAATCCAGCATCTTGGTCATTTGAAAAAAATCAACTCATCGCCGTAGATGAATTGGCCGAGAAAATTTTGAGCAATCCTCGCAATGAAGGTGTGACGTTTTCTGGAGGGGAACCATTTTGGCAAGCATCGGCACTTACTCAGTTAGCACAGCGATTAAAAGCGGCCGATCTTAACGTCATGTCGTTTAGTGGATTTACCTTGCAGGAGTTGCAATCAGACGATGCACCCGTGGGTGCTAGAGATTTGCTGGAACAACTGGACATCTTGGTAGATGGCCCCTATGTGGAATCTTTAGCGATTAATTCTCCAGATTCGCTGGTATCATCCCGCAATCAACGAGTCCATGTGTTCAATCCAGTATTTCAAGACAAGCTCAACTGGGCAAGTGACCAAATGGAAATTCACATCCTCAAAGATGGCTCTCGCATTATTACTGGCTTTCGGGGCCAGATGGGTTTGGAGTAAAGGCTATTTATTTATGGGGGGCTAATTCCGAATTGGAGAATTTGCAATTCCAAGTTGAACCTTTGGCGATTTAAGCGCACTTGCAGGTTATAGGAAGGAAAAGATCATGGATTTAACAACAACTTGGAGGAAAGGAGGAGGAGCTGCAATTTCTTCCATCCCTTTAACCTTTAACCTTTGTTGAATTGGTTAATTCAGATAACCATCAGTGATGTCCTATGAACAAGCGTAAACGGATTGGCATTCTTACCAGTGGAGGCGACTGCCCCGGACTGAACGCCGTCATTCGGGCTGTTGTCTGTCATGCAACTCAAACTTATGATTGGGAAGTATTGGGTATTCCATACGCCACCCAAGGCTTACTTGAGGGGAAAGCGATCGCATTAAATTTACATGGTTTGGATGTACATGGAATTGACCCCTTACTGAGTATGGGGGGAACCATCTTAGGTAGCATTAATAAAGGAGATACCTTAGAACGTGCTGGTGAAATTATTGCAGGTTACCAGTCTTTAGGACTCGATGCTTTAATTGCGATCGGGGGCGATGGGAGTTTGAGCATTCTCCGCGATCTTGCTCGCAAAGGTAACTGGAATTTGGTCGGAATTCCCAAGACAATTGATAATGACTTGGCATTAACGGAACGAGCGATCGGGTTTGATACAGCAGTTAATACCATTACAGACGCTCTAAACCGCCTAACTTATACAGCAGCCAGTCACGACCGAGTTATGGTTGTGGAAGTTATGGGTCGAGAAGCAGGGCATTTAGCACTAAATTCAGGTATTGCTGGTGGTGCGGATGTCATTTTAATTCCAGAAATTCCTTACTCCATCACCAATCTTTGTCAAAAAATTGCTGAACTTCGAGATAAGTGGGGCAGGAGATTTGCCCTCGTTGTTGTGGCAGAAGGCGTCAAAACAGAACAGGGAACCGCTAGTGTGTATACTGATTCCTTGGGTCAAGTTTGTCTACGGGGCATTGGTCAGTATATTGCAGAGCAAGTCTCTCACTGGAGTCCTACTAAAATAGATGCCAAAGTCACCGTTTTGGGTCACGTCCAACGAGGCGGTATTCCCTCAGCTTTAGATCGCATCATCGCCACAGCTTTTGGTAAAGTTGCGGTTGATTTAATTAGTTACGAAAAGTATGACCAGATAGTAACGTGGCAAAACGGACAAGTCGTTTGTCTTCCCTTAGAAGAATCTTTACTCCGTAGTCCCTCACCCGTAAATCCGAAGTGTGAACTTGTCCAAACGGCAAAAGCATTGGGTATTTATGTCGGTGAATTATCAGATTAATGAACTCGAAAGGAGTGATAACATTTTTTAGAAAATAAAGCAAGATCTAAGCAGTACGAACCTCAAGCCGCTCTGCTCCCATTCATAATTATTAATAGGCTTTGTCTCGCTACGAAGCGCGTAATTCGTAATTAGTATTCCATAATATCCTGTCCGCTTGAATACTTATCATTAAGACAGACATTCCAGCGTTTTTGTGATGCTTATTTAAGCGGACTTAATTTAGGGGCTCATATCTGGAAGGAATTAATTACGAATTACGAATTGCGAATCATTAGGTCAGTGTCTTTTTCCCATATACCACTCGGACGAGTCTTCTAAAAAAATTAGAGCTTGCGTGGCTTTTGTGGTGGCAGCCGTGGCTTTTTCTAAAAAGCGTTGCCAGCAAAACGCACCCTTTTCTTTATCGGCAAATTGTTTGTGAAATTGGCCAGGCCAGTTAAAGTCTTGCCAATAGTCCCCCTCTTCAGGAATGAAGCCATCTTTATCTGCGTATTGCTGCAAGGCAGAACTTTTGCATCCAAAATTGTCAATGTGAAATGCCATAACTCTATCCTCACTACTTTTTTGATTTTTACTTTATCTAATAAAGTAATTTCAGGAAAGGTGAAG
>CBKWLJ010000274.1:0-12234 GCA_966675205.1 uncultured bacterium | reverse complement strand
GTTCGCACTTCTCCTGATCATGGCACAGCGTTTGATATTGCAGGTCAAGGAATTGCTAATGCTACCAGTATGAAAGCGGCGATTCAGCTTGCGGCGGAACTCGTTAATCAACGGTTGAGCGTCCCAATTGTAAGTCAAGGAGAAGAATGAGATGAAGAATAAGCCTCTGGTTTTGCCGACCATTGCCCTGCTATTGGGTACGATGTTTAATCAAGGAGCAATAGCTCAATCGCTCGGTTTACACGAGCAAGAAGTCGAGAAGCAGTTACAGCAGGCTATTAAAACTTCAAAAGAAGAGGGCTATCAGTTATCGTTTCCGCGCAATATAGCACGGTTGGCTCGCGGGGCAGAGGCTCCTAAAACCGTATTGCTTTATCCCAATCGGGAGTATAGCTTTGTTGCTGTATGCGATCGCAACTGCTCTCAAGTCAAGCTGATGATTAAGGATATCGATGGCAAGAGAATTATGTCCAGTCCGTCGAATGATGCGGTTGATGTACTCAACTTTAAGCCTCCAGCAGAGGGCAGATATCAGGTTCTCGTGAAAATGGAAAAATGTTCTGTCCAGTCTTGTTACTTTGGGCTGGGAATTTTTGATAAACAATAGTTGGGATGGAATGACTGCTCTATTCCATTGAAGCAGGTGCGATCGCCTTCTAAATTCCACGGAAAAAATCCAGTAATGATTGAACCTCAGTCAAATGTCACATTTTGACGAATCGGGTTGTTATGTACTTAGAATTTAGTGCAGCGCGGCGAAAATAGACCACCAGTCCAAAAGGTTAAAAAGCTTACTCTAGAACCAATATCCCTCCTGCCTCCTGCCTTATATCTTCTGCCTTCTTGTCCTAGTGGAGTTTGTAGAGAGATTCCTTGGCAATGCCCCGATTTTATACAAAAAGCATCCCTACCCCCTTGTTTCTTCAAAAAATATGAACTTTTGTGAAGTTTTTGTATAAAAAAGCAAAAAATTACTACAATCTAAAAAATTTAAAAGCTTAACCGCTCATTTTTATCTATAAAAGCCAAAGACTGAGATTCTGCTCATCTGCCCATTCATATAGTTAGTTCAACACAGAATCACTGCCTGCAACCAGCGCTTCTAAGGTCGGGTGTTTACTTTAGTCTAATTAGCAACACTCGTACAACGTAGCGGAAATAACCCACCCGTTCAAACAGGTTCAAAAGCTTAGTCTACAAGCTTCCTTACCTTGGAGCTTTGGAGCCTCCTGTCTTGGAGCCTTCTTGCACTAGCGACATCATTAATAGAGAGCGTAGAGTAAAGTTTTCGCAGGTCGAGAGGAAATTAGCCTATGTGCCATAGCGAAATGACAGCCTCACAACTATCAGACGGAACCAACTATAACGAAGAATCGATTCAGTCCCCTGGATTGATTCAGCCTCACGGCGTACTCCTGGTGTTACAAGAACCTAATTTAAAAATAGTCCAAGTTAGCAAGAACACTTCCGAAATTCTTGGGATTTCTCCTCATCAACTGCTGAATAAAGAACTTAAAGACTTGATTGAGAGTGATCAACTCCAGAATATTCAACAAATTCTAAATAAAAATATCAAAATCCATCATTTTATTTTATCCATAAGAAACACCAAAAAAGTTTACTTATTCGATGCCATTATTCATCGTTTTGATTTATTTGTAATTTTAGAATTAGAACCTGAATCAGAAAAAAGAAATAGTCAATTTTTTGAATTTCATTATTTAGTTAAAAACTCTTTATCAAAGCTACAAAAGTCTTTTACTCTACAAGAAGCCTGCCAATTATTGGTTCAAGAAGTACGAAAAATCACAGGTTTTGAGCGGGTAATGCTCTATCAATTTGAGACGGAAGGAACGGGTAAAGTTATAGCCGAAGATAAGGTAGAGAAATTGCCTTCTTATCTAGGTTTGCACTATCCGGAATCAGATATTCCCTCGCCAGCGAGGCAAATTTTTACTTTAAATTCGCTCCGCTTAATTCCTGATGTCAATTATCAATCTGTAGAAATCTTTCCTCCTGATAATCCTGTTACTCAGCAACCTCTTGATTTGAGCTTATCAGTTTTAAGGAGTGTTTCTCCTTGCCATATTGAATATTTAAAAAATATGGGCGTTTTGGCTTCAATGTCCGTTTCTCTAATTCGAGACAATAAATTATGGGGATTAATCGCTTGCCATCATTCGACAGTGAAATATGTCCCTTATGAAATTCGTACTGCTTGCGAACTATTAGGACAAGTAATGTCTTTAGAATTGGCGGCTAAAGAAGAAAATGAAAATTTGGAATATAAAATTCAGTTAAAATCTGTTTTGTCAGAATTTGTTGAAGCCGTTTCTCACGCCGGGAAATTGAAAGATGGTTTAGTTGAAGATAAATCTAAATGGTTAAGCTTGGTTAGCGCTCAAGGAGTAGCGCTCTGCGCGAAAGGACGATTCACTCTCATTGGAAAAACTCCTAGTGTAGCTGAAATTCATGATTTAATAAACTGGGTAGAGACTCGAATTGAACATAATATTTTTTATACAGATGCTTTACCTCAAGTTTATCCAACAGCGGAAAACTTCAAAGAAATTGCTAGCGGGTTATTAGCTCTTTCTATTTCCAAAAGTCAAAAGCATTATATTTTTTGGTTCCGTCCTGAAGTTATCCAAACAGTTAATTGGGGAGGCAATCCTAAGAAACACAGGGAGATGGAGAGATGGGGAGATGGAGAGCCAGGGAAACAGTTTTTTTCACCTTTAACAGACGAGAGGCGTGAGGAGAATCTTGCTTCACAATCCGTTGATGTTTCCCAAGGCAATAATTGTTTGCGTCTATCACCTCACCATTCTTTTGAGCTATGGCAAGAAACCGTTCGATGTAAATCTTTACCTTGGAAACTGTGTGAAATTGATGCAGTTGTGCAACTTAGAAATATCCTGGTAGGGATTGTATTGCATAATGCGGAGGAACTTGCAAAAATTAATGCCGAGTTAGAGCGCAGCAATAGCGAATTAGATGCTTTTGCCTACATCGCCTCTCATGATTTGAAAGAACCTCTACGCGGAATTCACAATTACTCCAGCTTCCTGATAGAAGATTATGCTGATGCCTTACAAGAAGATGGAGCCTCAAAACTACAGACTTTGATGCGTCTGACTCAGCGGATGGAAAATTTAATTGATTCCTTGCTGCATTTTTCCCGTGTGGGACGGGTGGAACTGAGGATGCAGACAACCAATCTTAATGAAGTGGTAAAGAAAGTGATTGATGTATTAAGCATTAGCTTTCAAGAGACTCCTGTTGATATCCGCATTCCCCGCTCTTTACCCTCTATTCGCTGCGATCGGGTTCAGATTAATGAGGTATTTAGTAATTTAATCGGGAATGCTATTAAATATAACGACAAACCCTATAAATGGATAGAAATTGGCTTTTTGGATTCTATTCAAGCAAACGAAATTAAAACAGAACAAGATCAAAGAATGGCTCCTACAGAGCTTGCTGTACTCCAGCAAGATTTATCCTCAGATGCTCCAGTAGTGACTACAACTTCGTTATCACCAGTTCCTCTTGATCAATCACTCAGTCGTTTTGTGTTCTATGTGCAAGATAACGGAATTGGAATTAAGGAAAAACACTGGGATGCAATTTTTCGCATTTTTAAGCGTCTGCATTCCCCTTACAAATATGGAGGTGGAACAGGTGTCGGATTAACCATTACCAAAAAAATTGTAGAGCGTCATGGTGGTAGAATCTGGGTTGAATCTCAGTACGGAGAAGGTAGTACGTTTTATTTTACCTTGTAAATTTGATTAAAAATCTGAGTTTTTTACATTAGCTTGGCCGTGCAGTGAATCTACTAGTTTACTTGAAAATGTGGGGGTATTGCATAGTGGGATATCACCCCATACTCCAGTGTAAAAAATTAGTAGTATAATTTGTGAAACAAACCTCTAAAATCTTGAGTGAGGTTGCGGCCTCGGTCTTTTCTATATAATCAGTAAGTCCCAGATGACCGAGTCTATGATAGACAGATCAGTTTATCCTCTACTACTTATTGAAGACAGTGATGAGGACTTTGAAATCTTTCGACGAATAATACAGAAACGAAGCCTCGATCAACCTATTTATCGCTGTATTGATGGGGATGAAGCATTGGACTTTCTCTATCATACTGGTCAGTATATTAACCCTGAAAAAGCACCACGACCAGCCGTTATTTTATTGGATCTCAATTTACCCGGAACAGATGGAAGAGAGGTTTTAGAACAGATCAAAAAAGATGATGCCTTCAAGAATATCCCGGTTGTAATTTTCACAACATCCTCTAATCCTAAAGACATTGAATATTGTTACCAATATGGGGCAAGTGGTTATATTATCAAGCCAATCAACATTAGCAAACTCAGGAAAAATATTCAAACATTCTTTGATTATTGGTTTGAAGTGGTTGTTCTTCCTAACCTAATTTTTAAAAATAATAAATAGTCAACCAAAATGAGCTAATTGTTTCTAAAAAATGTAGAAAATTTTCTCTTTATATCTGGTTGTTTATTTGTTTAGGTTCTGAATTTATTACTTTTCATATCTGAGAAACAGGATAATAAAATGACAAAAACAAAAACCCAAAAAAAATTTCTTATTTACTCAAGCAAAAATCAAATATTCATTCAGGAAATAGAAGAATACTATGCTTATACAACCCAAAAACCGCACAATTTTAATCATTGATGATTCTTTAGAAGATCGGGAAGCCTATCGCCGCTACCTGCAACAGGATTCCAGATACACTTATACGATTTTAGAAGAAGAATATGGAGAACAGGGCTTGGCATTATGTAGTAGGGTCAAGCCCGATGCAATTTTGCTGGATTTCCTACTTCCAGATATTGATGGACTTGAGTTTTTAAGCGAGTTAAAGACTCAGACAGGCAAAAATAAGCTACCTGTGGTGATGCTTACAGGCCAGGGGAATGAGGCAGTTGCGGTTGCCGCGATGAAAAGCGGAGTACAAGATTATTTGGTTAAGGGAGGCATGACTCCTGAAAATCTCCGGCTAGCAATCCACAACACTTTAGAACGAGAGCAACTGAAGCGGCAGCTTGAAGAACAAGAAGAGCGGTTGCAGCTTCTCGAATCTGTAGTGGTGAATACAAATGATGCTGTCATTGTCACCACTACATTAATTGACGACCCTGAACCTTGCATTCTGTATGTTAACCAAGCGTTTACTCGCATGACGGGTTACAGCGCACAGGAGGTGTTGGGTCAATCACCGCGTTTTCTGCAAGGCCCAAAAACTGACCGCGCAACACTCGATCGCATTCGCAGCGCACTTTCTACCAAACAACCCATCCAGGTTGAATTGATTAACTACCGTAAGGATGGGTCAGAGTTTTGGGTAGAGATTGGAATTACGCCGGTTGCTGATGCCACTGGAAAATACATCCACTTTGTTGGAATTCAACGCGATATTACTGAACGCAAACTAGCCAGTGAGGCATTGCGACAGAGTGAACAGAAATATCGACTCCTGGCTGAAGCAACGCCACAATTCGTCTGGACTGCTCAACCGGATGGTTCAATCGAGTACTGTAATCGGTATTGGTACGATTACACTGCGCTGACCGAAGCACAGACTTTAGGGTGGGAGTGGACATCGGTTCTACACCCAGAAGATCGAGAACAGGCGTTGGCAAATTGCCGCAGAGCACAGGTAATCGGTGAAGGTTATGAAATTGAATATCGCTTCAAACGAGCAGTTGATGAGAGTTACCGTTGGCACTTGGGTCGTGTGACACCTTTATACAACGAACAAGGTCAACTGGCCAAGTGGATGGGAATTGGCATCGATATTCATGACCGCAAACAGGCAGAAGAGCAGTTGCGTCAAAGTCAGCGATTCATTCAACGGATTGCTGAAACCAGTCCTAATATTTTGTATCTCTATGATTTGGGCGAACAGCACTATGTTTATTTGAATCGTCGTCTGACTGAAATTTTGGGTCATACTCAACTAGCAAAGCGTGAAATGAAAAGAGCAGTATTGCAAAGCTTAATGCACCCTGATGATTTCATTCGCTGGCGTGAATACATGAAGAACTTATCTTCAGCACGAGAAGATAGCATCTTTGAATTTGAGTACCGCATCAAAGATATGAACAATGCATGGCACTGGTTCTACAGCCGCGATACTGTATTCACGAGAACAGCGGAGGGTTTGCCTCAACAGTTACTGGGTATCGCTCAGGATATCACTGCTCGTAAGCAAAGTGAGGCAGAACGCGCTCTGCTATTAGCACAGGAACAGGCAGCACGCTCTGCTGCTGTTAGTGAAGCCGCTCGAAGTGAGGCAGCTAACCGAGCTAAGGATGAATTTTTAGCGATGGTTTCTCACGAGTTACGCAACCCCCTAAATGCCATCCTTGCTTATGCTCAACTTTTGCAAACTCGGCAGCTTAATGAACCTACCTTTGTCCGTGCACTGGAAACGATTGAGCGCAATGCCAAGCTACAAGCCAAACTGATTAACGATTTGCTAGATATTTCGCGTATTACTTCCGGTACGCTCCGCCTCAATAGACAGCCGGTAGAGTTAGCTGTTGTGATTGAATCGGTTATAGATACCCTGCGTCTAGCCGCTCAAGCCAAGGCGATTAAAATTGAGTCGCGCATCGAACCAATCTTTGGATATGTTCTCGGTGATGAGGAGCGTTTACAGCAGGTGATCGGAAATTTACTGTCTAATGCGATTAAGTTTACCCCTGAGGGAGGCCGTATTCAGATTAGGCTGAGGGACTTGCATACTCATGTCCAAGTTCAGATTAGCGATTCAGGTCAAGGCATCAGTGCTGAATTTTTGCCTTATGTCTTTGAGCCTTTTCGTCAAGCGGCTCGCACGGGTAAGCAGGGGGGGTTGGGACTCGGATTAGCGATCGTGCGTCATTTGGTAGAACTGCATGGTGGGGCGATCGCAGCGGCGAGTTTAGGTGAAGGGCAGGGGGCAACATTTAGCATTGAGTTACCCCTAGTGGATGATGAGTAAGCTGTCGTGCTTACCCATTACATATCGTGAGCAGGGGTAAAAGGGGAAAGGGAAAGGGGAAAAGGTCGATCCATCCAGCCTTTAGCTTTGTTTACCTACACTCGCTCAAGTGCAAAATATAGGCAAGAGCAGCTTATCTATCTCTTTGAGAAGAGCCACCCGCCCATCGCGCTCATAGACGAATATATTCTTTGCCCTGAGTCGGTAGACAACTTAGGCGGCGATTGTCGATTTCTTTAAACAGAATCTCAATCAACCCGTACTGGCTTAGAACCCCTGCCTCTACACTCAAACCGGTCATTTCTCGGGTTGGCATCGATACCTTTGAGGTAAAGTTAAACTGACCGTCTTTGAGTTGAAATAAAGCGCTCACTGGCTGTAAGACTTGAATGTTGAATAGCCATTTTAAAAGTTCAGTTGGTAGAACTCCTTGCTTTTTGAGGTACAAACCCAGTGGCTCATCGATGGGGCAGCACCAATGTACTAACTTATCAAACACGCGATCGCTAACTAACTGGAATTGCTCAATCAGCGAAACTAACCCTTGTTGATCTAAACGGTTGGCTACCGCTACAATATGCCCTTGATACACCCATATATAATGAACGGCTTGGGTGGGTGGGGATTCGGATGAGCGACACAACGTTAATAAGCCTGTTCTACGTCCTCTCTGGAGAAACTGAAAAATTTCGGGTAAGGAAAAGTCGGCTAAAGAACCTTTAATGCTCATACCTATTATTTATTATATAAGAAAACGGAATCGGCTGTTTTAGCTAGTTTTAAGACATAGCCACCTTTCTTATAAACTAGACGAAAAGGTTTGGGCTATATATAAAGTATTAAGTTTTCTGGGTTTTGGCTCAAACTTTTGATATAATTCACTTAATTTAATAAAATTTAATTTTTTAAAAAGATCTAACATATTAGTAAAAAATTTCAAAAATAATTAATAATTAAAGAATTGTAGGAGTCGAAAGATAAATTTCAGTTCAGCAATGATTAGTGCAGTACTGAGCGTTCATGCGATCGCGTCTATGTTAGACTTCTTGCTCCAAGTCGGGGTAAGGGGAAAAGGGATTATCTTTGACTTGATCGTCATCATTTTTGAACGCTTTTTTACTTGTGCAAGAGACTTCCATGAGCGTATCGCTCACGAATCTTGTGATGAAAGTAGGCTTTCAAGACAGACGCCCATGTGCTAAAGCTCACAACGAAAAAATGAAAAATTCCCTCTCCTGAATTCTGACTCCTGACCCTTGACCCCTATTTTCAAGCTAGACATCCATGAATGCGAGTTCACAGAATGGATGAAAACTAATCTCTCCTAGCCCCTGATCCCCGACTTCTGACTCCTGACTCCTATTTTCAGATTAGAAAAAACCAAAAAAGTGCCCTCTCAAGCACGGGAAGAGGGCAAACTAATAGTCCAAAAGCTTCAAAAAAACTGTACCTAATCGGTGTGAATATTTTGTGAAATTAGCACCGTTGGCAGGCAGAGAGAATTTATTTTAAGAATAAAAAATGCCCTCCCGGATCTTCCAAACACGAGGGCATTACAGCAGTAGTCTTTAGCTTATTGAGGACGTGTGAATAATTTGTGAAAGCAAGGTTGACTCAGTTTTAATCAATCTGCGATCGCGTCCAAACTCACGGATGATTTGCGTTGTCTATTGCAGCTATCTGAAATTCAGTCTATTCTATCAGCTACTTGGGCAAGTTGTTCAACTTCTGCCATTGTTGCTTCTGGATCGCTTGCTTTGGATTTAATCACATAATTAATTTTCACTTCTTCCAATAAATCAGCCAGGACGGCTTGCAGTTCTTGCAATGTTTCCTCATCTTGTAGTTCCAGTCGTAAAGCAGCACTAAAATCTGCTGTCAGCCGATCAAAAATTTTTCGCCCCTGTTCGTCGGAATAAGAAGAGGCCAAAACTTCTACAACACCGTGAGCAAGGCTATTGGCTAACTGTTCTATTACGTCTCCTGGTAAATGACCCAATCCAGGGATATTTTTTAACGTTCTATAAAAATCGGTTTGCTTAAAAGCACCTTCTAGACTGTAATGAACTAGAGCTTCTAAATTGGGCTGTATTTGCGGCAGAACTTTGTAAATGGTTAATTTCAAGAGACGGTCAGTTACGAACTCCAATTCATTGATGTCATTGACTGCCTTATACGGTTTTGGATAAAGTAATGAGCGTGCAACCTCTCCCTTAACAATAGAATCTTGCGTTTGCTCAATCAGCCGCACGATTAAAAATTGGGAAACTGTATCGGATAAGTAAGCGGCTGGTTCATGGGTAATTTGAGATAGCACTCGATCTAACTTTACAATTCCAGTTTGATGAAGCCGCACGGTTACTGGTACAATTCGTAACCAGCGCCAAAAGGGGAGAAAAAATAGTCCATCATACCAACGCCGTAGCATAGCGTCAAACCAGTTAACGCCAGGTTTACGGTAACTGATGAAAAAAGTCCGAACTAAAAATTCAATGGCAAAAAAGCTAACAAATAAGCTATCAATTTGCCAAAATTTATCAACATAGCGTCCATAATCATCTACTAAACGAAAATAGTTTGTTTGAATCAACGGTCGAATTTGCTGGTCAAAAAAATTAATTTCTCTGAACCAATTTTCAGGAGTGAGAAAATCAAAACTCCAGAACCGCTCAAATGCCTGTTTTGCAGAGTCGGTACCGAGATGTTGACGCATCTGTCGTTGAATTTTGGCAAAGGTACCAAACTTTAATGCCACCATAAAAGGATTTTCAGCGATCATGGCGGCACTTTGTTGACGTAAGTCTGCCAATAATTGCTCTGTGAGTGGAGATTGTAAACCCACTTGAGTTACCTGATATTCCAATTCATTCACAGTTTTCAAGTACCTTTGGGTAAAAGGATGGGGTTCAATCCCTTTTAGGGGGTCAACGATGGTAGCGACACCCGGTAGCTGTCGCCAATAGAAATCTCGGAGTGGAATGTAGGAAAGATTAAACAGCACCAACACGAGGTTGATTACGGCAGCTACTGCAATCAGTTTTGACCACCATGGAACCGTACCATCTATTGCTCGCTCAGTAGAGGTGTAAATTGGCTTAGATTCTTGCATTATTATCAGTACATACTTACCTCACGTCTCATATCTATTTTTCTAGTGAAGTGTGGGTTAGTTCTCCTACCAGAAGCAAGAATTTTTGAGGAAGATGGGGGACAGGAGTCTCCAGGTCAGGAGTCAGGAGTCAGGAGTCAGGAGTCAGGGGTCAGGAGTCAGGGAATCAGGAGTCAGGAGTCAGGAGTCAGGGGTCAGGAGTCAGGAGTCAGTAGAGAGCTATTTTCATTATGAGTGTGGTGAGATAAAAGCTCATGGTGCCTAGCTCGGAAATAGGGAAACCTTTAACGGGGAGCGGGAAAGAGGGGAACAAGGAACAGTCTTAGAAGTCTCTTAGTGTCGGAATTTTATGGTTAGTTTATGTCCTAACCTTACTCGAACTGCTATATAAACAGAAAATTTTCCTGAAGATTTATAGAGTCTTGGGCAAAGATTAATTTTATATTTGCTAAAATTTAATCAGAACATCCACAACTATATTTCCTTAAAATCTCTTCTAGTAAGAGTTTAAATCCAGCCTGCTCCTAAAATCTATTTGAGAACTAAAAAATGTTCTAATTGAGTGGAGCAGCATTAACGCAGGTTAGACAAAGGTTCTCTACTTATAGCGGTTCTCGATTGAGTGGAGTACATCTAACTCTGCCCTCTGCTCTCTGCCTTAAAACCATCAGTCCTGTACCTCATCCAATTGAGAAACGCTATAAGCAAGAAGCCTTGTGGAAATCTATCGGTTGCTATGAGAGTTTGATGACTCAATTCTCCTTGCCTTCAGTATTTTGGCGATTGTAGGCATCCATCTCAGTTAACGCTTAATAAGACTTACACACTCAATTTTTTCAGCATAAGCATCCATATTTTTAAAGGAAAGTCTATATATAGCGTTTTCAAATGAGACATAAAAATGCCTCGGAGTTCTTCAGGTTAGAAAATGTGGCTTGGAATGCTGAACTGTCAGGGGTTATAGCTCTTACTAGAGGAAAAATGCCGAACGCCTTAGTTTTACATCCCAAATGAAAACGCTATAGCAGTGGAATAATTGGGCCTAATAAACGTTGTTATTGGTAAAAAAAATGAATTTTGACTATCATAAAAATGGAAATCTATTTTCTTCAAATGAGGAGACCCATAGCGACTTCACAGAAGAAGAAATCCAAGATATCCTACGCTATGCCAATGAACATGATATACAGGGTGAAGCAAGAGTTCAATTATTTAAATGGATTAGAGATCAAAGAGCCGCCCAAAGTGTCCATAAGCCTGAAAGTGAGACAAATTAATTTTTTTCAGATTAAGCGAAGAGACTGAGAAAGCGGCTTAAGCTAGTACAGCACGACGGAAGTCACTCATCAGTTCAAAAAGGTTACTGTAATTTCATTAAAAATACAGTTAACTGATTATCGAATGCTTTGCCATAAAATACTGGACAATGAGCCATGTTATTTGCTCCAAGCCATGGGTTTGCATATCTTCCCGCCCAATGAGAGATAGATTGACTATAGAATCACTTAACCTAAGCTTTGAGCAAAAAAATGGCGATCGCTTCCTTAACGTCCAAAATCGATCACGTTAAAGTCTATGCGGCTGGTGCAACGATTACCCGTGTTGCTCACTTACAGCTCAATGCTGGGGAAATGCCGGAACAGGTAGAAATCGCCGGACTCCCCTTGGCGCTGGATGATAGCAGTGTGAGGGTACGTATTGAAGCTGAACAAGGTGCTGCTGCTATTGCAACAGATTTACGGATTGGTTTATCTGTCCCTCCCCGCCAAGAAGTCCATGAATTCCCGACAGAGGAACAAGTGCGAGAAGCGAAAGCTGAGGTACGACGCCTTGAAGATGCGATCGCTTTAATTGAAAATGAAATCAGCATCCTCTACCAGCTAGACGTACCCAAACGTCCGGATGGAGAACAAGGGAAAGCGCCACCCCCCTCACCCATCACGGCTAGGCTGGCACTGGCGAACTTTAAGGACGAACAAGTTCGCGCCAGAATCGCAGAACGGCGAGAAACCCAAGACAAGCTCCGCAAGGCAACAGAGCATCTAGAGGATTTATTAGCGAAAAAGGCTCGTGCTTCTTCTGCCAGAGAAGTTAGACC
>CBKWLJ010000273.1:0-12329 GCA_966675205.1 uncultured bacterium | reverse complement strand
AAAGACGAAGGTTACCGCATTGGCGATATTGTCGGTCAAATGGGGGTCGAACAAGCGTATGAAAACCTCCTGCGGGGCGAATGGGGAGGTCAGCAAGTTGAAGTCGATGGCGCGGGTCAAGTCCTGAGAGTTTTGGGTCAGAAAAAAGCTAAAGCAGGAAAGGATGTACAACTGACGCTGGACTTGAAAGTGCAGAAGGCAGCAGAAGCAGCGTTAGGAAATCGCAAGGGGGCAATTGTTGCTCTTAACCCCAACAACGGTGCTGTTCTTGCTATGGTCAGCCGCCCGACATTTGACCCTAACATTTTCTCAACTCGGATTACTTCAGAAACGTGGAAGCAATTACAGGGCAAAGGAAATCCCTTTGTTAACCGCTCATTGCGAGGCTTTCCCCCGGCAAGTACGTTCAAGGTTGTTACCGCAACAGCAGGGATGGAATCGGGTAAATATTCTCCCAACACCGTACTACAGACTTTTCCTGCTCTGTACGTCGGCGGAACTGCTTTTGGAGAGTGGAATAAAGCGGGTTTCGGTCCTTTGGGATTTGTGGGGGCTATGGCGATTAGTAGCAACACATTTTTTGGTCAAATTGGCAAGGGGGTTGGGGGCCCAACATTGATTGAGTGGGCACGTAAATATGGATTTGGTCAAAAAACAGGGATTGAGCTATCAGAAGAAGCTTCAGGGTTAGTGGCCGATGATGCTTGGAAACGCAAGGTTTATAAATGGGAATGGACGGTTGGCGATACGGTCAATATGTCTATCGGACAAGGATTTACCCAAGCCACACCCATCCAATTGGCGGTCATGTTTTCTGTGCCAGCAAATGGCGGCTATCGAGTCAAACCTCACCTGCTCCAAAATGATGAGCAGTCGAAGAAGTGGCGAAAGCCGTTAAATCTCAAGAAATCTACCGTGGAAACGCTGCATAAGGGACTGCGACAAGTGGTGGCAGCAGGTACCGGGAAAGCGTTGGATGTACCGCATTTACCCCCCTCCGCTGGCAAGAGTGGAACGGCTGAGGCCCCCCCCGGTAAACCTCATGCTTGGTTTGGAGCTTATGCGCCCGCAGATAAGCCAGAAATTGTGGTTGTGGCTTTTGCTGAACATTCTGGCAGTGGGGGCGGTTCCGTAGCAGGACCAATGGTGCGGCAAGTGCTAGAGGCTTACTTTAATAAAAAGCCACCTGCACCGGGAAAAAATGATAAGCCAGCGGCTAACTGATGAATAGACGCTTACGGTGTGGGGAAAGGGTGCCTTTGGGCAGGGGAAAGGTGAAGGGGGAAAGGAGAAAGGTTTTTTGGGTGCCTTTAACCTTTTGCTTAAACTGAAAGGGTGAAAGGAGGAGGATTTGCTATTTTTTCTATCCCTTTAACCTTTTCCCTTGAACCCTTCCCCTTCTCTCTTTTCTCACCTGTTATACCTGAAAGAAACAGCCTATCTAACCAGGGAGCAAAAACAAACCTAAATTTGCGAAATATTGGCTCTTTTCACTCCATACTGATTTCCTTGGAAAGAAGTAAAAACCGATGTGAAATCTGGAGCGTTAAAATGTGGGATAAAAACGAGCCAAGGTATTTCTCAACATTATCTTGAGGAATTCCTGCTACTGCTGCTGCTTCAGCACCGCTCGACTGCCCTAATTCTCAACAACAGATAACTATTGAAATTTCTGTTGTTTATTACTCATCGCGCTGCCAGGGTGCGTCAGTCCAAACTGCCTTTTTGCACAAGCTGATTACAACAGTTTCTACTCTACATGGACGACGACACCCTCAAACCCCTTCAGAGTAAGCTATTAGTTCGGTCAATTGCTTCAGATCAATCTTTGATCCAATCACCGCAAGTTCGATCCGTTGAGGTTTTGCCACGAGGGTTGATTAACACTCCAATTAACCCAGAGGCAGTACCAAGTTTTCCCGATCAAGCCACTGGCACGTCCGGGATAATAGATGCGATCGCTCGCTATCTAGACGAAGCCCCTCAATTACTGCAATCAATCCGTATCGCAACGGATATTGACGATGCTCAAGGATTGCAGGAGGCTGCTCACGCCCTGAAGTTAAGGAGTGCCACATTAAGTATCCCAATACTGTATCAGTTGTGCCAGGATCTTGAAGAAGTATGTAAGGGCGGCACTACCACGGCGGCACCCGAATTGGTGTCCCGGTTAAAGACAGAATATGAACGGGTTGAAGCCACATTACAGACCCAACGACAGCGAGCGATATCAAGGATGAACTCAGTTTCTCCCCCCGAAGCCCCCTCCGTCATTCTGGTAGTGGATGACGACCCTTCAATGCGCCAAATACTGCGCCGAGTGATGGAAAAAGATGGCTATCAGGTGGTCGAAGCCGCTAACGGCCAACAGGGTTTAGAAGCCTACAAAAGTCTCAAGCCGCATCTGATCTTGTTAGATGCGCTCATGCCAGTGATGGATGGTTTTGCTTGCTGTACCCAACTGCAAACTCTGATCAGTGGGGGTGCCTCAAACGGCGAGACGATTGCTAGTCTTGACGGCCTAAATGGCGCTTCACGCACCCCCGTACTGATGATTACTGGTTTAGATGATCAAGAATCCGTGGATCGGGCGTTTGCAGTAGGGGCCACTGACTACGTAACCAAACCCATTCATTTCGCTGTACTGCGCCAGCGAGTGCGGCGCTTGATTCAGCAAGCTCAGCTTTATCAAAGACTAGAGATAGCCAATCAGGAATTGCAACGTTTGGCCGCTCTAGATGGACTCACAGGGTTAGCAAACCGACGCCGCTTTGATGAGTACCTTGAGGCACAATGGCAACGCCTAACAAGGGAAAATTTGCCTCTATCGCTGATTCTGTGTGATATTGACTTTTTTAAAAAATATAATGACACCTACGGTCACCAAGCAGGCGATGCTTGCTTGCGTCAGGTGGCTGATGCCCTACGTTTTTGCGCTAAGCACCCTGCTGATTTAGTGGCGCGTTACGGAGGTGAAGAGTTTGCCGTAATTCTGCCCAACACCACAGCAACAGATGCCGCTCAAATTGCTGAGGAAATGCGTAGAGTCGTAAGTGCTTTAGAAATTCCTCATGTTCAATCTGCTGTGAGTCAGCACGTTACTCTAAGCTTAGGAGTTGCCTGTATCTACCCAACACCTGACACCTCAGGGACGATGCTGATTGCGGCAGCAGATGTCGCTTTATATCAAGCCAAGGCGGCTGGACGCAATCGCTACTTTACTCAGGTTCCTACGTCTTAACCATTTTGCTCAAGGCTAAAGTCAGTCAGCAGACGCGCTATCCCTCAGAGGGAGAGCGGTGTTTTTTTGCATTTTTAAGATGGGCACCATGAACGAGAGTTCACCACTCGCGTCATGAAAATAGGGTGTGGAGGAAGAAGAACTTTCATCGCAATGTTCGTGGGCTATCGCCTGTGGACGACTGACTTGTAAGTAGGGAACTTCTTCCGTTTTGCCTTCTGCCTTATTTCTTCTGCCTTTTTGCACTAAGTAGATGGGCATTAATATTTGTCGTTGAGGCAAGGCAGAGGGTAGAAGGCAAAAGGCAAAACGGAAGAGGGTTTTAGGCTCTCAACATTTGTTTACACACCTGCGTTTATTTGTACCTACCTACTTAGCAGGAGGCTAAGGCATTCCCTGGAATGTTTTTCGGTTAATCGTTAGCCTTAACTTTGAAATTTCAGCTACTCTTTATTTTCAATTTCAGCTTTTTAAGTTCTCGAATCTGAGCTGAGATTTTTTCTTCAAATTTCATTGCTTTGTGACAGTTTAAAAACAGTCCACTCTCTCAGCATAAAAATAAATCAAGTGATAAATAGCGAAAAAGAAAGCATAATTTCTAACGGGGATATTCCTCTTCTTTATTATAGGTTGCGCTCCTGGCAATAGCTTATAATAAGCAGATTTATCTGCACTAAGAGCTGAGAAAAAATTTTTTCAAATTTTTGGAACCTTTTGGTTTTTACTAACGACTTTGATAGTAACAACACAACGATACCTTCTCACTCGTTGATTAAAGGAACTATGAAACTCACACGTAAGTCCATTGCTTTGTCCGCCTTAGCCGCTACCGTAATTGCTCCTGCGTTACTATCTGCTGGTAGTGCTTCAGCTCAACCTAAAGGTACAAAAGCTGACTACATTGGTACAGGTGTAGCTGCAGGTATTACCAATGGTGGACAAACTGGTGATGCTGCTACCTTTGGTGGCAATATTCAAGGCCGTTTAACTACTCCAAAAGCTCCAGTTTCTGTACGTGGTGCTGTGCTATTTAGTGATGACACCAGCGCTATCATGCCGATGGTTACTGTCGATGTCCCTGTCGCTAAAAATACTAATGTATATGCTGGAGGTGGCTATGGTTGGGTTGAATCTAACGGAGAAGCAACACCTTTAGGTAATAAGAGTGCTCCAGTTGTAACAGTCGGTGTGGAATCGCAAGTAGGTCAGAACCTAGTTATCTATGGCGATACCAAGTGGGGCATTAATGCTTACCAAAATAGCCCTGCTGATGCTGTCAGCTTCCAAGCTGGTGCAGGTGTCAAATTCTAAATTCGCTGTTAGTCCTCAGCTATCTACTGTTCTACAGTAGAACTTTCAAGACTGACTCTCACTAGCAATTGTGAACATTTGTCAGACAGGCTAATTTAGTCTGTCTCTTCTGTTTTTATCCTTGTTGAGTTAGCTGCTTTTAGTCGCTGTTAATTCGTTACTAAACTAACGTCCATAAAACACGACGCATTCCGTAACCTAGAACAAAATTCTCAACCCAATACTGCTCGGATAAGCTCTAATTCGTCTCCCCCAGATTCCCCAGCACCCCTACTTTGAGCAAACCACTCTCTTCTGAACCGAGCAGTATTGGTTCTCAACCCCTCTGTCCGTCCCCCGTTAGCCAAGAGTAGGCCACGGGAGAAGTATGACAGCTAAGTCCTCTTCCCTTGTTCATTAAACTTGTCCAGTAATTAAGATTTGATGCAGATAGCCTCAGAGTTCTATCCTATTTTTCGGACAGACCTATCCGTTAACTGTTTAATCAATGATACTCAGCCAACCTCGCCGTGTAGCGTGAAGCAACCGCTTAATTAAGCGATTTTGCTGGGGGTTAAGGGAAGAAGTATAACTGAGAGCTTGTAGCTGATTTAATTGATTACGAGAGATTTGACGAGAACAAAGAGATTGGCTGTATATTTCTTCAATATTTTTAGAAAAGTTAATAAAAGACTGTATCATTAAACTTCATCCTTGCAAAATTTTAAAATGTTATAACTAAAAAAAATGAGAATACTTTTATTGTGTAACCTTATTCCCTCCGGAGGTTCTGTCATCCGAGAGATTTCCCCAAAATGGGCACAACCAGTACATAAGTAAAGTTCCAGAACTGATATCGCTGGGTTAAGATATTGATACAAAACCTCTCTATTGAGAGTGAGCAATGCTCACCTAAGTGTATGACTGACTTTCTCGACTCACCACCTCAGTCTGATAAGTATTTTTAACTACGTTGTAAGCTCTAAATTTGAGAACCAGTTGCGAAGCGTTGGCACTCTTGGTGGTAAGACGTTAACCTAGCTAACTGTATGCGGTGGTTGAGTAGAGGCAAAAAGAGAGACGAAGCGATTTAAGATTAGTTGGATAGGAAGCATTCCCAAGCTTTGCTTCTCTAAGCGAAAAGTTCACTCTCGATACATCTGCCCCGAAAGCGGGTAGGTTAAACTACTGGCAGTTCTCCTTAAATTTTAGATTTATAAAATCTTCATACAGTTTCGTACAAGTAAGATTAGGATAAAACTATTCATCCTAATCCCGACCGATTTACCGGAAATAAAATAGAATACATTCGTTCTGACTTGTAGCTCAAATGGTTAAAACTCCGACTTCCCCATCAGTGCGTAAGCCTTCTAAGGTTGAAGGTCTCAAAGAACGCAGCAACTACTTACGTGAACCTGTAGCGACGGAACTACTGGAAGACACTACTCATTTTACAGAAAATGCCATTCAAATTCTTAAGTTTCACGGCTCTTATCAACAGGACAACCGGGATAATCGTGTCAAGGGACAGGAAAAAGATTATCAGTTTATGATCCGCACTCGTAGTCCGGGTGGATTCATTCCTCCGGAGCTGTATCTTACCCTTGACCAATTATCGGATGAGTACGGCAACCACACGCTTCGGACTACGACTCGCCAAGGCTTTCAAGTTCACGGCATCTTAAAGAAGAATCTTAAAGCAGTCATTGGCTCGATTGTCCGCCAGATGGGGTCTACGTTGGGGGCTTGTGGTGACCTCAACCGCAATGTCATGGCTCCACCCGCACCTTACAAGCATCGACCAGAGTATCAGTATGCTTGGGAATATGCCAATAATATTGCCGATCTGCTAACACCTCAGACCGGTGCTTATTATGAAATTTGGGTAGATGGGGAAAAGGTAATCAGTGCCGAGGAAGCCCCTGAAGTCAAGGCCGCACGGCAGCGAAATACCCACAGTACTAACCTCCCGGACAAAGAGGAACCCATCTATGGGGAACACTATATGCCCCGGAAGTTTAAGATCGCTGTAACTGTACCGGGCGATAACTCCATTGACCTTTATACTCAAGACGTGAGCTTGGTGGTCATTACCAATGACCAAGGAGAACTTGAAGGCTTCAATGTGCTTGCTGGTGGAGGGTTAGGGCGTACTCATAACAAAGAAGACACATTTGCTCGGATGGCTGATGCCATTGGCTATGTTGAGAAAGATGATATCTACGACTTAGTCAAGGCGATTGTGGCGACACAACGGGATTACGGCGATCGCTCAGATCGGCGTCATGCCAGAATGAAGTACTTACTCCATGACTGGGGTGTTGAGAAGTTCCGCTCAACGGTCGAAGGATATTTTGGGAAAAAGATTGCCCCTTACAAACCGCTACCAGCGTTCAAGTACCAAGATTACTTAGGATGGAACGAGCAAGGCGACGGTAAGTTATTTTTGGGGATTTCGATTGAGAATGGCCGGGTTAAAGATGAAGGCATTTTCCGCCTCAAAAGTGCATTGCGGGAAATTATCAAAGAATTTTCCTTACCCATGCGACTGACAGCCAACCACAATGTCATCCTTTACGAGATTGAGCCTTCGCAGCAGCTAGCGATTCAACAAATTCTCGATCGCCATAGTATCCATATCTCCCCTGAAGGCATTGACCCTTTGGTGCGCTATTCCATGGCTTGTCCGGCGCTACCCACCTGTGGCTTAGCCATTACTGAATCAGAACGGGTACTTCCTAGCATCATTGACCGAATTCGGGCACTTTTGGCGAAACTTGGCTTAGAAGACGAGCATTTTGTCGTGCGGATGACCGGTTGCCCCAATGGCTGTGCTAGACCTTATATGGCGGAGTTGGGGTTTGTGGGCAGTGCACCGGAGTCTTATCAAATTTGGTTGGGCGGTTCATCAGATCAGACACGGCTAGCACGAGCTTATGTGGATCGGATGCCGATTCATGAACTCGAAGCCTTTCTAGAACCGATCTTTATGTTCTTTAAGAAAGAGCGCAAAAATACAGAAAGTTTTGGCGATTTTTGCGATCGCGTCGGTTTTGATGCAATCCGTGAATTTACAGCTGAGTATGAATCTCCGCAGCTAGATGCTCAATCGAATACTGGTTTGGTCAATGAAGCGATAATACCAACCCCTTCGACAGTCTCTGAGCCAGTTGGCAAAACACGCTATCGGGTTGGTGTGCGTGATGAACTTTACAAACGTCTCAAGGAAGCTGCGACCAAGCAGGGTAAGACAATGACTCAGCTAGCAGCAGAAGCGTTGGAAGCTTACTTACAGGACAAGTAAAACTTTTTGTCGGTGTAGAAAGGAGTTATACTGCCACTGATTTCAATCCAGTGGCAGTTTTTTTAACGCAAAGGAACGCAGAGGCTGGCGCAGAGTACCGCAAAGTTTTTTTGTCGTTAGTGTGGTGTCGTTTTAGGGCTGCGTTCAATCGTAGAGTCGGGTAACCATTGCTCACCACCACTATAGATAGTAGTAATTTCGTTTAGTAACCTTGGTCTGCGGGGTCGCCGTAGGGGTCTTCGCTAGCGGGGCGAACGTCCCCAAATTGCCCGTAGCCTCTGTCATAATCAGCCGGGTCACCGTAGGGGTCTTCACTAGCAGGGCGAACATCACCAAATTGCCCGTAGCCTCTATCATGATCAGCCGGGTCGCCGTAAGGGTCTTCGCTAGCGGGGCGAACATCACCAAATTGCCCGTAGCCTCTGTCATAATCAGCCGGGTCACCGTAGGGGTCTTCACTAGCAGGGCGAACATCACCAAATTGCCCGTAGCCTCTATCATGATCAGCCGGGTCGCCGTAAGGGTCTTCGCTAGCGGGGCGAGGTTGTTGATACTCGTTGGGATCTCGCCTGTATTCATCTTTACCAGCGATCGCATCCTCTATTCTTCTAAAAAATTCATTTACCATGATTAATCTCCCTTTTTAATGACTGACGGAGTGGTTGGCGTGGAGGGTATAAACCGATTCCACATCGCCGTTAATAGGTTTGTGATGGAGCCAAATCAGTTAAATCGCGACCTGTGGTACGACCGTTATAGCCTTGGAAGTCGCGATATCTCTGTGCTTCTGACTCTGGGACTCGAATTCCACCGGGCGGCGGCGTTACCCAATGAGCCCGACCTTGGGCATCACGATAGTAAACACGTCCATTCTTGGAAAGATAGTACTTCCCCTGCGCTCCCTGCCCTTGCCGATTTTTATGCTGGTTGTAGAGATAGTAAAGCGCGGCAGCTCCAGCTAAAATCGCGACTTTCTGTCCGGTTGACAATCCTTTTTTCGCCCTAGGTGAGGGAGCAGGGGCTGGATAGGTTTGTGCCCCACCGATGGTATCGTCAACAGGCGGTAGCGGTGCATTACTTTGCTGACTAGCACAGCCAGAAAAGAAGGGTACCCCTAGTAAGATTGAAAGCAACAGCGCTGTTGGACGTAAAAATTTTCGCTGCTTTGTGTAAATAACGTTCATTTTATCTCATCACCCTGTAGTTCTGAGGTAATGTATGGCAGAAGTTATGACTAGTACTGTTGTTATAAAAATGTTTTGAACAACACTAGTTCTTCTATAAAATCAAAACAAGGTTCAGATTTTAGAAAAGCTACAACAGCACTATCCATCCACTGATTGTTGAATTGAATCAATTTTGACTGATTTACGAAATACTTCTATCCGACGATGGTTAGAATATAAATTGCAAAAACCATTCTTTTGAAATACCTCTTTGTATATAAAATTATCACTAGAAAAAAAAGAAGCTAGAAGAAAAGATTGGAATTACAAAGCTGATTTACAGCTCTATCTTTCCCTTCTAATTTCTGGCTCCCGAGTTTCAGTGTTAAAGAAGCTTAAATTCCTGAGATTTTGAATCCCTTAACGATTCATATTATCATCACCTTGAGGTGTGACATTATTGCCAGGATAACCAGCTCCTGTTGTTGAACCGCCATTATCTCTGTTAGAACTCCCCGCTGGAGCCATTTCATTATCGGTATTGTCTCTCCGATTGAGAGATTCTTGATTCATATTGTCATCAGCCCCTTGAGGTGTGACATTATTGCCAGGATAGCCGGCTCCTGTGGTTGAACCGCCATTGTCTCTGTAAGAACTTGCTGCTGGAGCTGTTCTATATTGGCTATCGGTGCGACCATTAGGAAATAGTTGGTTGCGTGCACAATAGAAGCCTCCACCTGTAGTAGCATTTCCTTCGTATCCTCCACAGGCACTATAATCATTGTTTCTGAAGGTATCCTGAGCGAATCCAGGGAGGCAAAAGAAAAGACTAGCACTAGCAACTCCTGCCATGCTAAAAAGTTTTTTGAGTAGCTGATGATTAGACTGTGCGCTCATCGGTATCTCCTTAGGTTTTGGCAAAAAATTATTTTGAAAGATTCTGCCCTTTAATAAAATTTTGAACAAGGGTTGATTAATTGTTTGGGCGACTCAGACAAGTGACTTCAGTTCCCTTGACGAAGCAGAAGTATATTGCTTGAAGCTCCGGTTCTTTTAGAGTAACTATGTTGTTTTTGGAGAACGTCCGCCCCAAGAATTATTTAAAGTTAAGTTAATTTGTTCCTAAAGGCACAGAAGATTTTGAGTCAAGAAGGTATACCCAGAGCCAACCACATATTTTTAAGTGTGATCGCGCTTCTGAATACTCGATTGAAGTTGAAGAAATGTCCTCAATTTTCCTTAAAGTCAAGAAACAGGGATAATCTGCGTCCCGAGCAACGTAACTTCGGCTCAGACATTAATCTTGTTGCTGTTTCTGTAAATACTTACCCCATTCAACAGCGATGGGGATTTCTGTAAAGGGAACTTTGATGGAAACAGGGGATTCAGGAAAGAGAAATTCTAGAGCGATCGCACGGCCCTTCTCTGGTGGTATATCCAAGTCAGCTACTTGGTCATCTACCAACAAGCGGATTGATTCGACATCTTTCAGGGAAAACGTTTGGAGTTCGACTGGCCCTGTACGTGTAGGCTTTCCGCAAGTCAATTCACTTCCTTTTTGACCCAGCACAGCATAGATATCATACTTAGCGCGATCAAACTGTGCAGCCCAGTTACGATAAGCTTCGACTTTTTGGTATTCGTTCCATCCTGACCAAGCCAGCCAAAAGAACAGCGCTAGTAAAGGCAACCAAATTAAACCGCGTTCCATCGTTAAAGACCACACTCATACAAAATAGCTGTTTTCAGATATCTATTCTGAAAATAAGGCAGAAGGCTTAAGGGAGATCAGGCAGAAGGCTTAAGGCAGACGGCAGAAGGAATAAGAGTTTTCATTGTGCGAGTTGTGCGATACCGCACATGGTGTCTAATCTGAACATATAGCTGTCGCCATAAAGCGAATGACTTTCTTTAACAGCCCAAACGACCATGTATCAGTAAAAGACCTTTCAAGTCCCTCAAGGTAATTGGATGATACGAATCCAGCGCGAATATGAACCTCAAGGTTGGCACTATGTCGCTGATTGAAGATGGAATCATGAATTGTCCTCATAGCTCTCAAGACACTTTTGTAAATAGCTGTAGCTAACCAAACGACCTAACAGAGCTATGAGTTATGGTAGAGGTTAAACTGGCGCGACAGTGGACAAGTGGCCATGAGAAAGGTTTTGATTGCGTTTTTGTTTATAGTGGGGCTACTATTTGCCCCATTTAACTTTAAAGGTTTGGCAAATCAGGGAGAATTCCAGTCAATTGTACTGGATTTTCGGGAAGATGTTCCAGTCACTGAAATTACAGAGGAATTACAGGCGATCGCACAACGATACAATGTCAGTCCTCAGCTCAATAGCGAATTTTCAGGAGCTGACAATATCTATATTGTGGAGGGTGACAAACAATTACTCCGTGCTCTGAAAAAGTCAAAACTCTCCAAAGAAACTGAATATATTGAACCCAATTACATCTACAAGCACTTCGACGTTCCCAATGACCCCGAATATGGTCAGCAGTGGAACCTACGAAGCATCAATGTTGAATCAGCATGGGATGAAACCAAAGGCAGTGGCGTCACTGTGGCTGTGATTGACACAGGTATTAGCCCTGTTCCCGATTTAAAAGATACAAATTTTGTCCAAGGTTATGACTTCGTCAATGACCGAGTCGAGGCATGGGATGATGCCGGTCATGGTACTCACGTTGCTGGGACAATTGCTCAATCAACCAACAATAATTATGGAGTTGCTGGGATTGCTTACGAAGCCAGCCTGATGCCGTTGAAGGTACTGGGGGCTTCTGGTGGCGGCACTGTGGCAGATATTGCTGAAGCCATTCGCTTCGCTGCTGATAACGGGGCCGATGTGATTAATATGAGTTTGGGTGGCCCTGGTGAAAGCCAGATCATGGAAGAAGCGATCGATTACGCTTACCGCAAAGGTGTTTTCCTAGTGGCAGCCGCAGGGAATTCCAACCAAAATTCCGCTTCTTACCCCGCCCGTTATCCTCACGTTATTGGTGTTTCCGCTCTAGATTCGGCGGGTGTTAAAGCCCCCTACTCTAACTTTGGTGCAGGTGTGGATATTTCTGCGCCCGGTGGGAGTGAAGCTGGGAAGATTTTGCAAGAAACGATTGACCCAGAAACCAGTGAAGCCGTGTTTGCTGGTTATCAAGGAACCAGCATGGCAGCCCCCCACGTTGCAGGTGTGGCCGCTTTAGTCAAAGCCTCTGGAATTCAAGAACCGGATGAAATTTTAAGCGTGTTGAAGCAATCAGCACGAGTCATCCAACAGGACCCCCTCAATCACTTTGGGGCTGGACATTTGGATGCCGC
>CBKWLJ010000272.1:0-12372 GCA_966675205.1 uncultured bacterium | reverse complement strand
GCCATGCCTGGATTATACCTTTATTACTTCTCGATTTTCGTTTAAGTCCCGATAGAGGTTTTCGCTAAAAATAAGTGACTCTTTCATTGAAAATTATTTTTCCATCGTATTAGCTTATATCCAGATTATTAGCTACAGCAACTCTGGAAAAATTGTATGAATTCAAAGCAACTCATCTCATCGTAAAACTAGCTAAACACTGCGACCGAGCAATCTGATTTCTATTTAAAAATAACAAAAATAATGAGGAGACTTATAAAAGATGAAAGTTTTCTCATTTTAAGTTCATTAGACTTTCACCAATCAACGAAAGATGAATCTACCCTTAGAAGGAAGTCAAATTCAATCTCTCCTCATGCAACTTGAATGCTGATTAGCTTACTGGTCTTTCCCAACTCTCTGAGTTAAACCAAGCTAATTGGGCAAGTTCTAAGTAGCCGCTCATGAACTGCGTACACCAGAACGCATGAAAATTTTCTCCCCTATCTTCCCCAGCTTCCCCAGCTCCTCTAAGTATTTTCAGAATAGGTAGGCACAAATAAACGCAGGTATATAAACAAAGGTTAAAACACGAAAACCCTCTTCCCTATGCCCTAGCGGCCATGCTACGCAAACTGTCTTAGAGCCGTCTGCCCTGGAGCCTTATCTCAACGGCAAATATTAATGCCCACCTACTTATGCTGTGCAAGCATAGAATACCTTAAGGGTACGGAAGCTTGAAACCCCGAGAACAACTTGGATTTCACTCAATTAAGAACAGCCATCTATATCTATATCAGGAAACTGGGCAAGCCATAATGTAGTATATTATAATACAATGAGTTCATCTCTCCCAACTTTGATACTCTAATACGCCGCCAAAATTCCTGTTCTCATAGGGTAGACCGATTTGGAGCAGGCAGCGATCGCAAATTGAATTTCGGCAGAAACTCAATGAACAATTCTCGTTTGGTTAAAATCAGCAAATATCTCAGCAAGCACCTGCGGCATACGCCTGAGCGAATTGGTATTACACTAGCTTCTGGGGGTTGGGTGAGTGTAGATGAACTTCTGGCAGCCTGTAAACAGCACTCTTTCCCCATTAACCGTCTAGAACTCAATGAAGTCGTAGCGAAAAACGACAAACAGCGCTTTTCTTTTGACTCCACGCATACCCTAATTCGCGCCAATCAGGGTCATAGTGTAGAGGTCGATTTACACCTAGAGCCCACGATTCCTCCCGATGTACTTTATCACGGTACGGGGCACGGTGCTGTTGAAGTGATTCTTAGCGAAGGTTTGTGCAAAATGTCACGGCACCATGTTCACTTATCTAGTGATATAGCTACAGCAAAAAAAGTGGGAATACGACACGGTCGCCCTGTTATCTTTAAAATCAATGCTGCTGTAATGCATCAAGAAGGTTATAGCTTCTACTGTTCTGCAAATGGAGTGTGGTTGGTTGATCATGTTCCGCCTCAGTATCTACAAACCCTCTAATCTATTTAACTAAGGGTGAGTACATCCTACTATGCAAACCTTCAAATCTTGCGGTGTCATTGTGATGAGAACTCAACCCCAGTTGAGTTTCCTTTTATTACAGAAACCTATGCGTTACGACTTACCAAAAGGTCATGTTGAAATAGGTGAAGATGAGTGGAGTTGTGCCCTCCGTGAACTTTTTGAAGAAACAGGAATCGAAGCTAACTTATTACATCTAGATGACACATTTCGCTTCACCACAACTTACCAAACCAGTTCTCGACGATATGGGGGCGCAACCGTGGAGAAGACCGTCGTCATTTTTCTCGGTTGGTTGAAGCAAGATGTCAAAGTGATACTCAGCGAACATGATAGCTATACTTGGATGGTGTGGAACCCACCTCATACGATTCAGCAAAAAACAATCGACCCGCTACTCGAATACCTAGAGCAATATCTTCAAACAAAACAATTAGGCGTTTAAAATTGGGAAAACGCAACATTTTTTCTTTTTGATCATTTTCAAAACTAGGAATTCAGCTCAAGCATTAATAAACTTAAATTATGAATTCAGGATATTTCAATAACGAATACAATCCTGCCCAAAACAATATGCAAGGTCGAGGTTTACTAGGTGCAGGTTGGCGTCCTTTATCTCGGCAATTTGATTGGAATTTTTTCTGCCATCTTGCCTCCAATGATTCTTGGGAACTTGCTCAAAAAACTTTAGATTTTGCTAGTGATCTTGCTGATGCGTTGGGTCGCAATCAATATGCTTGGTGGGCAAATATTTTAAATATATTCTCTGAGAATATGCGGTATGAGCTGGATGAATTTTGGAATTACATTACTCCAGCACCTCCATTCCCCGATCAGCGCTATGGTGAGGTTTTGGGTGTTGATACCCCCGTTACCCAACTTGTGAGTCGCGATAGCATTCCGATTGATTATGTTCTCAACCGATTACAAGAAATTACGATTTTCAAAGTTTTAGGCTTGCTGGGGAATCCTGAAGTTATTACTCAGTATTTTATGGAGCGGTATTTTTATTTCCCTGCCGACCGCTTTGTTAACTGGGAACGTCTGGAAATTCTAGGAACAGTCTTTGCTTATTGGCCACAGTATCAAGTTTGGCTACAAATCGACAATCTGAGTAAAGGACGGCGACGTTATACTTTAATTGCCAAGGATATAACGCCGCTGATTAATAAAGCGACTTACAACTTAGCTGTAATGCTCAGTGGCTACCAAAGTCGTGTTGGGCAAATTCATAGTCAATTTCCGATTCGCTCTTTTCCCTCTGAGATTCAAAGCTTTACTGACACCGTTCAGCAGGCAGTTCTTGATCAAAACCAATTGGCTGTCCTGGTTAACGGAGAACCCGGTACAGGAAAAACGGCTTGGACACAAGCGGTGGCTAAAGAAATTTTGATGCCTCTAGGATTTGTCATTTTTATCCTAGACCATGATGCCGTTGAAAACTTTGTTCCACCTAATTATTTGCAGCGGATTTGCATCATTATTAATGAGGCAGATAATTTAGCACAAAATCGAGCGAGTGCGGCAGCTCAATCTACCAACAAAACAGAGCATATCTTGAGTTTGCTCGATGGAACATTGTACCAAAGTATCATTGATGAATCGGGAATTCAGAGCCAACAGGAACTAGTCGTTTTGATGACTTGCAATACGACTGAACGATTAGATCCAGCAGTTTTACGTAAAGGAAGAGTCGATCTAATGTATGAATTCACTCATAAATTTGTATAAAGAATGGCTGATAGTTACAAAATTTAAAAAATTTTAATTGCCTCTATGTCAAGTCAAATCCGAAATTTGTCCCAGCCTATCTGTAGGAACTAGACCTCTTGCATAACTAACACAGCTTAGAGAGATAAATACTACAGCTACGTCATAATCAAGCGATCGCATAATTTTGGCGATCGCATCTTTAACAAATCACTGTAACTGCACACCGGAGACTGCACAAGCGTGAAAATCAAAAAGCTCATAATCAAGGCACTCAGTCTTCCCACTAGCGCCATTTCATACCATGTCAGCCAGGAATTAGCAACACTGTTTCCCGAAAAAGCCATGATCGAAGGCAGCGATTGCGCTTTCAATTTAGAAGCCTACGCTTATGCCCAAAAATGCACCCTCGAACAGAAAACGTCAGTTCACAACCAGACGGCAACAGGTTGGAATGGAATGGAACAGTGCCTATACAAGAGTGCTGTCAATACTTGGTTAGAGGTAGCATGGCAAGGACAGACCATCGAAGTCCTCTTAATGAGTTGGGCAGAGGGTTACGGTGGTGTTCGGTACTACTGGATTCTGGCGGACACTCAAGAAATAGCAGAATCTTTCTTTTCAGCCGTTTGTGAGTGGAACAGCGAGATTCGGGATGAAGTTCTCGTTTTTGAAGAAGGCTATTGGAACAAAAGTGCTGAACTCTTTGAAGCCATCCAAAATGCAAACTTTGATAACCTAATCTTGCGCGGAACACTCAAACAAGATATTCAAGACGACATCGCTAACTTCTTTACGTCACGCCATACTTATGAAGCTTACAACGTAGCTTGGAAGCGAGGCGTTTTATTCATTGGCTCCCCCGGTAATGGTAAAACCCATACCGTAAAAGCATTAATTAATAAAATGCAGAAGCCTTGCCTTTACGTAAAAAGTCTCAGTGCTCGGTATGACAATGAGAGTGAAAACATCCGTAAAGTCTTCCAAAGAGCAAGGCAATCAGCGCCTTGTATCCTAGTACTAGAAGATTTGGATTCCCTAATCAACGCTGAAAATCGCTCCTTCTTCTTAAATGAATTGGATGGTTTTGCCACCAACCACGGCATTTTGACTTTGGCTACCACCAACCATCCAGAACGTTTAGATCCAGCAATTCTCAATCGTCCTAGTCGCTTTGATCGGAAGTATCACTTTGAGTTGCCCAATCTCATAGAACGAAATGCCTATATCCGGTTATGGAACAATACCCTTAATGGCGAAATGCGCTTATCTGATACGGCAATCACTCAAGTTTCCGAACGCACCGAAGGCTTCTCCTTCGCTTACCTCAAAGAACTATTTCTGTCTTCGATGATGCGATGGATGGGAGCAATGGAAGCAGGTGCAATGGAGAAAGTCATGCTTGATCAAGTGGCTGGATTACGAGAACAAATGATTAGTGCAACTCCAGATTCAGAAACATCTCAATCCTCAGAAGTAACGAATAGAGACATCTTGAACATCTCCAAAACAGATGGAGCCTCTCGAACCTAGAGCATCGGTTCATGAATGGTAAGGGCATGATACATCACATTGATGTCAATTTAAGCCCTAGCAAATGGAATGATGTTATTGGCGAATTCAGGGGAGATCATACCCGAAACCCAAAAATTGTAGGGGCATTCCTTGTGAATGCCCTATAAACAGAAAACAGTGTATAAAAAGCAAAAGGGGAAAGAAATATGGAGTTTTTTTCACAAGAAAGAAAAGATCATCTCGGTTCACAACTCATTTAAAAACGCTCCATATGCCAGATATCCGCAACCTCCTCAAGCAAATTGCCGCGCAAGAAGCACAACTGCGTGATACTCAATTCCTCGCACCTTGTGTGCGTGGGGGACAGGTGCGGACATCGGTAGCCAGTATCATCTACACCTTCACCCCCCAACCCCAAGACTTTGAAGGATGGGGTATCTTTCAACTCATTGATGAAAAAACCGCCCAAGTCGTTGATGAACCTAGCTTGCCTCAACTAGCAGGCTATCTTCAGCTACTCAAACCTATGCGCCTGTGCCTCGCTCATATCTTACAGGGAAAAACTTGGCTGGCGTACCCGATCAATGAGTCTGATATGCAGCAGCGCTTGGGCGTCGTTAAACCAGTACTCGTGCATCTAGTAACAGAAGGTTCTGCCTTTGAACCCATTATTGCTCGTTTTGATGGCAGCGCTTGGTGGTTTGATGAAATTGACAGAAGGGCAGAACCTCAACCGTCCCAATTGCTGAGAGAACAACTCCAACAGGTGACGATGCCAGAAAATGTCTGTTTTCCGGGAATGACGCCGGAGATGTTGAGTGTCTACGAACTTGCTTTACAGCAGACGGAGGCATATCAACTGAGAGTGCAGCACCGACGTGAGGTGAGAGAACTGCAACAACGAGTGCAACCAGAACAAGGACATAGACAGCAAGCGCAACCCAGGCAGTCTCCATGGCAGTCACAGCAGGGGAGACAGCATCAACGCAACACCAGCAGAGAGGAACGGCGTCTGCGGGATGCGCTATATATGGGGGGTGGTGAATTGAGAGATTTTCGCGATCGCGGCGACTTCTGGCAAGTGGAGTGGACAACTCGCAACGGTGAACATCATACCTCAGCTATTTCCAAGCATGACTTAACGGTCATTAGTTCTGGGATTTGTCTTAGTGAACGCGATCGCGATTTTGACTTACAATCTCTCGTTGGCGTCATTGAAGCGCGAGACAACTGGGATGGGTAAATCTAGTGAAAGTCTCAGCTACAGAAGCCTCAACAACTGATCTACTCGTAAATCACAAAGCCTGCGGCTGGAACCGTAATTTTAACAGACTTGCCATTTCTTGATTCAACGGATACTGGTTTACCGATTTGTGCTTTATCAGTAGAGTAGATACACCTCAAAAGCTCGCCTTCTTTGTGCAATTGGTTATCAATGTTTACCCAGGCTGTCTGAGGCTGATAATAGTCAGTATTGATAGCTAAAAGCATTTCTTTGAAACTGAAAACACGAGACCAGGGAACAACGGAACGTATTTGACCCCCAATCATTTCCGGCAAACCAAAGTTTTGCCCATCTCCAGAAATCGAACGTAAATATTGACGGCCTCGACGCAAAACCTTTTTCTCACGGCGAATTTTTAAAATCTCTGCCAGTTCTTGATAGATGGGGTTCTCTTCATTGAAAAAGTGTACTCCCTGGCTTCTAAATGCTCCGAACTGACCGCCAAACATGGCTTCTCGCAAATAGCGATCGTTTCCCCCACTGCCGTCAAAGCCTTGTTCGGTGCCGTAGTAAATACAAGGAATGCCTAGAGTTGTTGCATTGAGAGCTAGAGCATTCAATACAACTTTCTGGGCATCTGGATCAGCACAAAACCGACCTTTATTTTCTCCCTTACGGACTTGGTCATGGTCGTCAAACATGGTAACGACCTTGTTTCTAAACCAAATGTGAGACTCTTTATCGACCAGTTCAGAGTTACGAAATAGACTAAAGTAGTCTTTGGGATTGCGATATCCTTTGATCAAGTATTCGAGTTTGTCGGGGATATCATCGATACCCAAAGCAGCATCTAAACCTGTTTGTTCCAAAATCTTAAAGGCATTTACCCGTCCTCCAGTAATTTCGCCAACTAAAAAGAATTTTTCCTTGCCAATACTTTGAGTAAACTCATGGATAACTGAAGCAAAAAAGCGGGTAGCACCTACTTCCATGTGTTTGACCGTATCAATGCGGAATCCATCAATGTCTGCATCCGCTATCCAAAACGCATACGCTTTACAAAGATTTTTGAGGGCAGCAGAAGGGCTGTAATGATCAAGACTTCCGTGACCGTGTGCAACATCTTTTAAATCGAAAAAATCTCCCTCTAAATACTCTGGGTTGTAGTCCCAACTATTGATGCGTCCTTTTTGGGTGTAGAAAGAGGGGTCTTGAAATTCAACGGGCCAAATAGCTGCATCCGCATCGGGCCAGGTTGAGGGATTATCGGCATCAGTTTTCTGAAACGGTAGGGTGGGATGCCCTTCTTTATCGTTAAATCCCTTAACTTGATAAGGCTTTCCATCCCAACGACTATCGAGAAACCAATTTCCTTTTCCGTCTGGCGTCCAATAGCGATCGGGAGCATAGCTAAATACATTGCCAGTGTGATTTAGGATAATATCTAAAATCACGTAAATACCATTGGCATGAGCTGTTTTTACTAACTCTTTCAAATCTTCACGGGTTCCAAAACGAGGCTCAATTTCAAGGAAATCTTGGATGCCATAGCCATGGTAAGTTTCTTGAAATTTTACCTGCTTGAAAATCGGGCTAATCCATATAGCTGTCACTCCCAAACGTTTTAAGTAGCCAATTTTACTTTTTAGTCCCTTGAGATTACCCCCAACATATTTAGTTCCAGCCTCACGCCAATGCGCTGCGTCTTCAGGAGTTTTTATGGCATTGCCTTTATCTTGCTCTTTGAACATTGGAGTTGTTCGAGTTGGCTCTGGAGGAACTACATTTCCATCAATGTCTTTGTATCCAATTTCCTTGTCATCGGAAAAGCGATCGAGCATCATAAAGTAAAACACTTGGTCTTCCCAAGCGATCGGAGATGGATGGTAATCTCTATCAGTGGTGAATGACTCGAGATCCAATTTAGATAGTTGTTTCTCAACCATGTGTAAATTCTCCAAGTGATGAATTCTGTATGTTTAATGAGTGCATTAAGTATTCATCGCCATGCCAGCGTTCATTCCGTTCAGTGAGTCAAAACTCAATAGCGCTATACCCTTCGACAAGCCCAAACGCCCGTCATACTCTATCAATAAGCTAGCGATCGAATACTCCCGCACTCGCCCGCACCAAAACCTAATGACCCATCAATAGTGAATTGGGTAGACTACTAGTGCAGCACGGCGAAAATAATTCACCAGTCCAAAAAGGTTAAAAAGCTTGGCAGTAAACTTTTCTCTCTTTTGCCTCCTGCCATATACTTTCTGACTTTTTGCACTAGGCTTTCCTGATACGCTTGACAATAGCCACAAAGAACTGACTATAAACTTAATAAAACCTGGTTTATAGAATTTTGTCCCCCGCGATAACTGTCAATCTCAAACGTGACAAGCATTGGAAGGTGGAGAACGGAATGTTTGGTTTCATCCTCAATAGGAATATCGGTTAGACAATATCCTGAATCTGCATAGGCTTGACCCAGTAATCGTTGTTTTTTTATTAGCTGATATCGAACTCTTGGGATGTTAATGCCAACAAAAAATAGTTGGCGTGTTCAATTATTAATTGGTAGATTTTAATCAACGATTACATTAATATCAGTTATCCGGGAAATGTCAACCCAAAACCGCTGAATATTCATAAAAATTCTCATAGATTTTGGGTTGAACAGTAAAGTCATACCCAATTTGGGTTAAATCCCTTCTTTTTAAGACTTCTCAGACATCCTTTAAACAAGAGCCATTCATAATTCATAATTCACCTTAACAAAAGTATACCTGTTTGCATTAATCCCACAATAAAGCCCAAAATTCCACCTAAGTTAACAATCGCTTGTAACTCATTTTTTACAATTCCTTGAATTGTAAGTTCCAATTCCTTAGGAGACGTTGCCCTCACCCGGTCAACAATCACCTGATCAATTGACAGAATCGGAATAACTTGTGCCACAAGTCTTTCTAAGTCTTGTTCTAAATAACGCTCTAAAAGTAGCGCCAATTCCTTACTAATAACTCCTAGTGATGTTGTTACTGCTGTAGAATTCCGCAATCGATTTAGGATGAGTACCGCCACATTATCCCAATCAATCGATTCGCCTAATGTCTTAAGGACATCTGCCCCCCGTTCTTGAATATAAGTACGAACCGCTTCATGAGTGGTTTTACGTAGCTGTCGCACTGTTGATACGGGGAGATTTTGCAGCGAGACACTTTGCAGCCATTCTCGCAGGCGTTCTCGCACTGAAAGGGATAGAAGTAATTCAGCAAGACGTGCATTGGCGGCATCTTTTTCATCCAAGCAATAGGTTCGCAGGCGAGTCAATGTATTGCGTAGACCAAATAAATTTGCCACTACCCAATAAGTTCCGCTCGACTTTTCCCGAAACCCTTCATCAATAATCTGAATATTTCGGTCAGTCAAAAAGTCAACCAAGGCTTGCCGCATCACATCTGGTGGCAGTACAACCTGTAACAACCAATCGGAAAGCTTGCGTGCCTGTTGTTCATTGAGCTGGAAGTCCAACAAAATTTGGTCAAAAATTTGGTTAATTTGGTCTTCCAAAAAATCCTCGCGACGGGCCAAAACTTTGAGCAAACGAGGCAAGGATTGACCGAGTAAATCACGTAGAATACCCGCGAGAACTTTAGCGGTTTTCTGTTCCCTATCAACTTTGACTTGATCCAAAGCTAGGTGCAAAAGCCAGAGAATGGCTCCCTGAACCCGCTCTGTTTGCAGCAGACGCTGTGCTAAGTTTTGTAACTCACTCGGTGTCAGCAGCGACCCCATGATGGTGTCAGCAATTCGTTTAGCAAGGCGTTCTTGATTGCGGGGAATCAAACCCGGTGTAAACGGTAGCCTACGCTTACCGATATAAATAGCTGTGTAGGGACGAAACAGCATCTTTATGGCTATATCGTTGGTGAAATAGCCAATAATTGCACCTGCTACGGGAGGAGCAACGTAAATCCAGAGATTAGCTAGATCCAAGGTGGCAGTTTGATTATGCTAAAGCGTTGAGAGGCAGGAAGAAGTAGAGACATATTTGTGAGAACACCTCTACCCAATCCCCAACTCCCATCTTAGCGAGAACGCTAGAAGCTCAACACGACTTAGGGGGGTTGAAGGTTGAAGATTGAAGGTTTGAAGGTTTGAAGGTTGAAGGTTGAAGAAGGTCAGAACTTCTCAACTTGGGCTGCGCCCCACTACGTTAACAACTAGCCAACTTTCAACCTGCTAACCTGCTAACCTGTAACCTGCTAACCCATTCCTTTCGTTGCGACTAAAACGCCCATCATCCCGCCTGCGATCGCATAATGAGTAGCGGTAAATCCTACTTTTTGAGCTAAATGCACTTGCTCTCGACCTGTAGGAAACCGATCTAAGCTAGGGGCAATGTAGGCATATTCTTCGGTTAATCCTAATTGCTCAGCGGTAGGTACGACAACATTGTCCAGATACCACTGTTGAAAGGCACGCATCCATGGCTGTGTGGGACGATGAAAGTCTAAGATAGCCGCTTTGGCACCAGGTTTGAGTACGCGGTATAACTCCCTAAAGGCTTGGGGAATATCGGTGACATTTCGCAATCCATACCCCATGGTCGCACTATCAAAATAATTATCTTCAAAGGGTAAATCGAGGGCATTTGCCTCAACCCAAGAAATGGGATGTGGGGGATGTTGGTTTTGATTGCGTTGATTAGCGACTGCTAGCAAAGCCGATGAAAAGTCTACTCCATAAACGTGACCCTTCGCTCCTACCTTCTGTGCTAGCAACTGAGCTAAATCACCACTCCCACAACATAAATCCAAACAAGTATTCCCAGGCTGGGGGTTACTCCACTTCACCGTCATCAGCTTCCAAACCCGGTGCTGACCTAAACTCAACCCATTGTTGAGCTGATCATAAACGGGTGCAATGCGGTTAAACAAATTGCGAATATCCGACGCACTGGGCGTCATGTGACTATCAAGCATAAGTGAAGTAATCTAGCGCCCTATGCAGTATAAAATGCGAACGATGCCAATCAATAATATTCACTTAATATAAATGTCACTGAAATAAGCCTCAATAACAGGACTTACGCAACTGTCACATGTGAGTGCATCTCCAGAATTAGACCAAGGACATGACTAACGCTGGACGTCTGAGCTGAGCAATTAAATAGTTTGAAAGCAGTCCATGCTTAAGTTGATAAACACTCTGACCTGTTTTATAGGCTAATTCTTTGAGTCTGAGCCAAACCAGCATGGCACAGGCAATATGATTTCTTTGAATGCGAGCTTTACGGCACTGGCAAGATTCTATGCCAGTTAATTGCTTGAGTTCTCTGTGAAACTCCTCAATCTTCCAGCGGAGTTTACACACCTCTTGTACAACCTCCGTAGAATTTTGAGTTAAGTCGTTAGTAGCGACAAATTCCGTTTTGTCGGTAGAGACAAGTACCCGGAATAGCTTCACTTTTTTTTCTTTAGGAAAAGCCTTTATCTTAATAATTTTACCTTGTTCGAGTTCCCTTTGACTCCAGTTAAGGGATTCAATAGGTTTATACTCTTCTGTGCCTCCCGTATCATCAACCAAACGGTTTTTCTTTAAAGGACAGTAATAATACTTGCCCATTTTGTCAATATATTGCATCAAGGTCTTAGTCGCATACCAGCTATCCATCAACACAGTGTTAAACGGTAGAAGCTTAGAATAGACAAGACTTTGCAACATCTCTAGCACATGGTCTAGCTTAATTTTGCCATCCCCGTCCGGCTCGTAGATTCGGTAATCAATTACCCAAAATTGCCCAGTTTCGGGATTGACATAAACACAGTTAACTACACCGATTCCTCTCAAGACTCGATGTTCATTGCCGCTATATTGCCGCCTGGTTAACTCGATGTCTTCACTATATCTTTTGTCGAGAACTGTGTCGTCAAAAATTATATAAGCCTTTTCAGAGACTTGAATGAGCAGTTTAACGTTTTCCCACAGAAGCCGTGGAGTTAATTTTTCTCTCCTCAAATAACGATTGATCTGGTCGTGCGTCGTTGCTTCTAGATGGTCAGCTAAATTAGTAAGTGTATAGTTGATTTGACTACTGAGTAAATATTGGCAATAATTAAGTTTAGTAAATCTCATGGGGATAATAACTCTTAATACTCAGGTAACGCGACCAGCTTTGGCGTGATTACTAGGCTTGCAGTTGGCTCATCTTTCTAATTTTCTCCTGAGAAAGCGATCGCTACTATCACGCTTGGGTCAACTACCTGCCAGCGCTAACAACATGACTCAGCCTGCGATGCTCTGACGACTTTGAGCCACACAGCGTGCTACTTCTGCGCGAACCCCTCACTACTTGCACTCGCAGCGCTTTTCGACATCCCCTTGCCTGAGGCGGCTTGCGATCGCATGTGACAGTTGCGTAAGTCCTG
>CBKWLJ010000271.1:0-12463 GCA_966675205.1 uncultured bacterium | reverse complement strand
GCCATCAGGGCTGAACGCGATGCGGGTCACCTTATCCAGGTGTACTGGCAGAATCCGCAGCAACTTCCCCGCAACACTCCAGAGTTTAATGGTTTTGTCATCGCTAACCGAAGCAATGGTCTTGCCGTCGGGGCTGAACACTGCGCTGTTGACCACATCAGTATCCTTTGGGAGGGTACGGATTAGATTACCCTCAAGGCTCCAAAGTTTGATGGTTTTGTCGTTACTCGCTGAGGCAATCATCTTGCCGTCGGGACTGAACACTACGCTGTTGACCCTATCACTATGCCCCTCGAGGGTTTGGGGTAGCTTCCCCTCAACACTCCAAAGTTTGATGAATTTGTCTTTACTCGCAGAGGCAACCATCTTGCCGTCGGGACTGAACACTGCGTCCCAGACTTCATTAGTATGTCCCGTGAAAGTGTGAAGTAACTTCCCTTCAAGGCTCCAGAGTTTGATGGTTTGGTCATCGCTAGCTGAGACGATTGTCTTGCCATCGGGGCTGAACACTACTCTGTTGACCCCATTACGATGTCCCTTAATGGTGTGAAGTAACTTCCCATTAACGCTCCAAAGTTTGATGGTTGCGTCTTTACTCGCAGAGGCAATGGTCTTGCCGTTGGGACTGAACACTACGCTGTTAACTGTATCGGTATGGGCAGTCAAACTATTGTGTTCTCTGAATCCATCTCCATAAACTGCCTCCTGTAAAGCGGTTAAAACCAAGCTCTCGGTGCTCTTTTGTTTTTGAAGATGTCTTCCTGCTCTAATTGCTTCGAGTAAAGCCTCGAACTGCCGATTTGAATCAGAGAGTGATAATGAATATTGGCCTAGAGATTTGATCTGTGCGATTTCTGCTCGTTTCCACTGACTAAAAGCGAACAAGAGAACGCCAATAGAAACTAGAAATGCAGTACTCACAAAACCAAGCAGTGACCTTAAAATGATGATTCGCCACTTTTCCCGTTTTTGGGCAACTTCTGTTGCCTCCCGACTTGCTGTAATAAATTCTTTTTGCAGCACAGTCGCGGCAGGCTGTTTCTTTTGTTGCTCTGCTTCGAGCAACCAGTTTTGGGCAATGGCAAACTCACTCCCCCGCAGCAGCAAATCAGTACTTTTCCCTTTATGCTCCCATTCAATTGCTCGTTGCAACCATTTAGTATGACTGTGGATGTGTTCTCGATCAGTATCTAGTGTTCTCACCAATTGATTGAAATTGGCATTAAAATCCCGCTCATTTTGATTAAAATCAATCCACTGTACCTTAGCCAACTCTGGATGTAGGTCAATTGAATTTACATCCCGATGCAGCACCGTCACGAAGCGTTTATTCAACGAAGCTGCATAGTCCACTTCCGAAGCACAGTAGGGTGAATTCACCGATCGCGGTGAGAGAATAAATAAAAAGTTGTCACACGCTTTAATTCCTCGATAAATCTCCTGTTGAAAGTCACTTCCCGATGCAATGCTTTCTTGGTCAAACCAAGTCGTCTTGCCCTGAATCTGTAAGCTATCATTCAGCTTTCTAGCAAAGTCTGAGTCAGCACGGGAATAGGAAATAAACACATCCAGCGACTCAGCAGGGGGTTGCCGCAGACTTTCATTGATAAATTCTTCAATCAACGGTGTAGGCAAATGCTGAGTTCTAGCTCTTGCCACCTTCAACCAAGTTTCCGCACTCCGCAGATTATAGCCGCGTAGGAGAATGCTAGGGTTACAATGCTGCTCTTTCCATTTCAGCGCTTTGGTCAGCAGAACCTTATGCTCATTATAGTAAGCCGCATCCTGCCGCAAAATCTTCAAGAGTTCGCTTTCATCAAGGTAGTAATCTGCTTGTTGAACATTGTCCGTGAGGTCGATATACTGCAACTCCCGCAGGGCACTCGGCACCTGCATCGGGTCAGTTTCTCGCACCAATACGGGTATAATCCGCTTACTGAGCGATCGCGCGTACTCTAATTCTTGCCGAGCATAATCAGACTGTAATGAATCCGGCGAGAGCAGATAAACGACATTATCCGCTTGTTCAATTCCTCGCTTAATCGCCTTCTCAAACGCTTCCCCCGTTTGAATGTCAGTTTTATTCGTCCAAACCGTGATGCTTTCTCGCCTCAAACTATTGCCAATCTTCTCCATCGTCGTCCGATCTTCATCGGCATAGGACAGGAACACCTGAGTCATCAAGTTATTGGCATTCTTGATACTTTCGGTAATATATTCACAATGCAAATTAGTAGGAATACAAGGCGGTTGCTCGTCTTTAAAGTGTATCTTGAGCCAACTTTGGGCTTGTTGTCGTTCTTCCCCAACTAACAAGTAACTCGTTTGTTTTTGATGCCGTTCCCACTCTAAAGCTTTGGCTAAAAGTTGAGTATGTTGCTCGACATAATCAGCCTGAGAGTGCAGCAAATTCATTAAACCAGCAAAAGACTTCTCAAAATCGTCTATACCTTCTCGAAAATATACCCAATTAATCTTGCCGATCGCTGGGTGCATATTCGGAAAGCTCGAATGCAACCCTTTGTGTTTATATGCTTCCCATTCTTCCTGTGTACCCTTAGGAAATCTTTGCTGCCAAGTTTCCTGAGTAATCTGCTCAACGTGCAACAGCGGAATAATTCGTTTATTGCACTTCAGAGCTAGCTCAATTTCTTTGCCACAATAAGGTGAATTAACGGAATGAGGTGCAATGAGAAATAGGAAATTACGCGCCTTCTCGATACCATCATCAATTTGGTTCTGAAAATCTACTCCAAGGGGAATATCGTTTTGATCAAACCAAACCTTAAACCCAACTTCGAGCAACCTACTATAAAGTTTGGTAGCAAAGGCTTTACTATCAGCTCGTCCGTAGGAGATGAAGGCATCGCAAAATTTATTCATGGTTAGGTAGCCGCACAAAAAGACAGAAACAACGTCTTGACACTGGTTCAAGGGATAAAAATATAATCCTTTAGATAGATGCAGCCCTGCGGATAAGTTTTATCTTCCTGGAAATATAACAAATAGCAGTCGGTACAGCTACTGATTCCGCCTCGTTGCAACGTCGCGCAATTTGTCGCAAGTTCTTCCACAAAGGATTGAGCAGCGTCCTGGGATAAGTATTCTGCCCCATTGAGTGAGTTAGCCACTGAACTGAAGCCTTATTGCCGTCAAAGGAAAAATCTAGTAAGTATTCAGGAAACATCGCCATCAGGCTTAGGCTCACTGGGGCTAATTCTATGAGCACTTCTAAAATCAATTCTAAAACAATTATTTAATTTTTTATTTTTAAAGGGATTCAGTTCTTTACGTAGTAAATCATCATAGAGATTTTCTTCAGAAATTATTTTCTGTTTACTGCATATTTATGGAATTAGTTAAGATTTGATTCGCTAAGGCAATTAACTCAAGAAAATAAATTCAATTCGTAATATATAAATCGACCCCAAAAGAGAGACTATATACTTCTGAAACTATCGATTCATGATATTCATCATACTTTGAATTCAATCAAAATATCAATTGCGAATTACGAATTACGAATTACGAATTATTCCATAGCTATCAATCACTGGCAAAGATTAGAATTGAGCTACGGTAGCTCTAACGTAAAATGGTATCTTCCTCGACTCCCCTTTCTGACATTCAGAATCATTGGGCACGCTCATTCATTGAAGCCTTAGCTCAGCTTGGCATTGTTAGTGGTTTTCCGGATGGGAGTTTTCGTCCCAATATCTCAATGACTCGCGCTGAGTTTGCAGCCATCATTGCCAAAGCCTTTTCCAAACCCCTAAAGCGGCAATATGTTGCTTTTGTGGATGTCCCTGATACGAACTGGGCGACAACCCTGATTCAAAAAGCTTACGAAATTGGGTTTATCAGTGGGTTTCCCGATCAACGATTCCGTCCACAAGAGCGCATTTCTAGAGTACAGGTTTTAGTTTCCCTGGTTAATGGCTTAGAGCTTGCCTCAAAGGTAAAACCCGACTTATCGACTTCGCTATCACTGCTGTATCAAGATGCTGCCGCGATTCCGGACTATGCTAGGGAGGGGGTTGCTATTGCCACCCGTGCAGGCTTGGTGGTTAGTTATCCCAATGTATATGTACTCAATCCGAATTTGGCAGCAACCCGTGCAGATGTTGCGGCTTTTATTTATCAAGCCTTAGCCTATCAAAAAGAGACTTCTGGAATTCAATCGAAGTATGTTTTGGTACCTCCAGAACCTGGGACGCTTCCTAAAATTGTTAATGTTAGTCATCGTCGGGAGTTTCGGGGAGTGTGGGTGGCAACGGTGTGGAACAGTGATTGGCCCTCTAAACCCGGACTTCCAGTAGAACAGCAGAAAGCTGAACTCATCAATATCATCAACCGATTACAAGCGTTGAACTTTAATGCCCTCATTTTGCAAGTACGGCCGGAAGGCGATGCGGTGTATGCTTCTCAGCTAGAGCCTTGGAGTAGTTGGTTGACCGGTACTCAAGGAAAGCCCCCCTCACCTTATTATGATCCTCTGGAGTTTGCGATCGCTCAATGTCACCAGCGCAATATTGAACTTCATGCTTGGTTCAATCCTTATCGCGCCAAAACCACGACAAAATCCGGTGGAACTGTTCGTCCTCACATCACTATTACTAATTCAGAATACGTTTATCGCTGGGGAAATCAATTGTGGATGGACCCCGGTGCGAAAGTCATTCAAGATCGAGCTTACAATGTCATCCTTGATGTTGTGCGTCGCTATGACGTAGATGGCATTCACTTAGATGATTATTTCTATCCTTATCCCATTGAGAAGAAATCGTTTCCCGATAACAAAACCTATGCTGCTTATAAAGCATCTAGCGGGAAACTGAGTTTGGGTGACTGGCGACGGGACAATGTCAATCAAATGGTTCAGCGCCTATCCGCAGGAATTAGGGCGACAAAACCTCACGTTAAATTTGGTATTAGTCCCTTTGGCATTTACCGTTCCGGACAGCCGACCCAAATTAAAGGATTGGATGCTTACAATGTGCTTTATGCCGATGCTAAAAAATGGTTGGAGGAAGGTTGGGTTGATTATATCGCGCCACAACTTTATTGGCGGATTGACCAGAAATCCCAGAGTTATCCGGTACTGCTAAATTGGTGGACAACCATTAATCCCAAACAGCGACATATTTATGCAGGTAATACCATCGCCCAGTTGGATGGCAAGAGTTGGAAGCTTCCCGAAATTACCAAGCAAATTGAAATCAGTCGCAAGTTAATGGATAAGTTTTCCTTAGGAAATATTTTCTTCAGTATGAGTGCGTTGAATGCCAATCGTCAGAGCATTTATAATAGCTTTAAGTCTTCAGTTTATACTCAACCAGCTTTAGTTCCATCTATGCCGTGGCGGGATAATTTACGTCCCTCTCCCCCTACGGAACTGGGAGTGAAAAACCGTCAACTTAGTTGGAAAGCAGTTAATCAGGAAGAGATTCGTTCTTGGACGCTGTATAAACAGAATGGTGCGGCTTGGAAGCTTGAGCGAATTTTGTCGGGGGCGACAAGGGTGACTACCTTGGCACCGGGAACCTATGCTTTGTGTGCGGTAGATAGGATGGCGAATGAAAGTGTAGGGGTCATTATAGCCGTGAGTTAAGATGCGATCGAGATACAAGAATTAAGGGTACAATAAGAGGTTTAGATCGCAACACAAGTCTCAAAGAAAAGCTGTTAAGCTGATAGGCATCTTATATCATGTTCGCTTGCATACTTATCGTTAAGACAGACGCTCCAGAGCTTTTGTGATGATTACTTAAACGGACTTGATATAATGCAGCTTTATCACGCAATGGGCTTTCTATCCTATCCCACAGAAACAAACGACATAACAACTAGCTTTTTTTTAGCAAAGTTAGCTAAGTGATTAACTCGAAATAAAAGTACCTCAAAAATTTTTTAGGAGAGAAGTAGCGTGAGATTGAACTCCTTGCCAGATCAGCTTATAGAAATGCAAGAGCGCATCGCTCTTTTAGAGCGGCTTGCTGCTAACGTGCCAGGAATGCTCTACCAACTTCTGCGGCGCAGGGACGGTTCAATGTTTTTCTCCTTCATCACTCCTTGCTGCCGCGACATTTATGAGCTGGAATCTGAGGTAATTCTGGACAATGCATCACTGATTTTTGATCGAATTTATCCTGAAGATCGTACCTCGTTTGACACTTGCGTTGAGTACTCTGGCACTACACTAGAACCCATGTATTGGGAAGGACGAATTACCACCCCATCAGGAAAGCTTAAGTGGTTGTCTGTAAGAGCACGTCCAGAGCAACTGCCTCATGGTGATGTCCTTTGGGATGGTTTGATGACAGATATTACCGAGCGAAAGCAAACTGAGTTAGCTCGGCGAGAAAGTGAGCTACAGCTACGAATTGCTTTGAATGCGTCTGAGATGGGAACTTGGGATTGGAATTTAAAAACTAAAATCATTACTTGGTCTGAGCGCACTGAAGAAATTTTTGGTTACGCTCCTGGCACATTTGATGGAACTTATGAAAGTTTCATCGCTCGCATTCATCCTGAGGACGTTGATAAGGTGATACAGGTTTGCACTCTGAGTTTAGAGAAACAAATCCCTTGTAGCCTCGAATATCGCCTCCTGCTTCCTGATAGCACTATTCGTTGGGTAGCAGAAAAGGGTGATTTCTTAGTTGATGATCGAGGTCAACCCCTGCGCCTAAGTGGTGTGATGATGGATATTACTGAGCGCAAGTTAGCAGAGGAAAAGCTCAAAAAAAATGAAGCGAATTTGCTAACAGCTCAAAGAATCGCTCATGTCGGAAGTTGGGAATTTGATGTTCGATCGCAAAAACTTTCTTGGTCGCAAGAAAAATTTCGCATTTTTGGACTTGATCCCAGCCAACCTGAACCCACTTATTTCCAACTCATCGAGATGATTCATCCTGATGATCGAGCAATTTTTGAGCAAGCTGTAAATCAAGCAATTGCTGCGGGAACATCCTATGAAATCGTCTTTCGCATTCAGCGACCGAATGGTCAAATTCGTCACATTGAAACCAAGGGTGAGGCTATTTTTAACGACAGTGGACAGATTATCCAACTGTTTGGCACCGTCGTGGACATTACGGAACGGAAACAAGCAGAACAAGAGACGCTCAAGGCACTGCAACGAGAACGAGAACTTTCAGAAGCGAAGTCGCGCTTTATCGCAATGGCTTCTCACGAGTTTCGCACACCTCTAACAACAATTCAGTCTTCTGCTGACCTATTGAAACGTTACTTAGGACGACTTTCTTCCGAGAAACAACAGCAGCATTTCCAACGCATCTCCAGTGCCGCCCAAGAAATAAACTCGATGGTACAAGATGTCCTTTTACTGTCCGAAGTTGAGGCAGGAAAATTGCAATTCACCCCCGCTCCAGTAGACTTAGTCCAACTGTGTTGGAGTTTAGTTTCTGATTTGCAAATCGCGGACAATCATCAACACTCCATTAATTTTCATCCGAGTTGTGAGGCGATAGCCGCTTTGACTTCCACTGATACGCAGTTGTGTTCAAATATAGTAGTTGAGACAGACGCAGGGATGCGGGATGCTCCAGACGCGGAGAACATGAATGTGCTACGGATGAATGCAACTGAGTATGAGCCTAATCAGGGAGGCAAAAAAGGTTCAACACAATTTTTTCTGGATGAAAAGCTGTTGCGATATACTCTCAAAAATCTCCTTGCCAATGCCCTTAAATACTCTCCTCAAGGAAGCAGTGTTCAATTTGATTTAACCTGCCATCAAAACCAAGCCGTTTTCCAAATTCAAGATCAGGGGATTGGCATCCCTTCAGAAGCAATACCCCGTTTGTTTGAGTCTTTTTACCGAGCGTCTAACGTTGGTACAATTCAGGGAACAGGTTTAGGATTAGCGATCGCTAAACAGTGTGTAGACTTACATGGAGGTCAAATTACTGTTGATAGTTGTGTGGGAGCGGGGACGACGTTTACTGTAACATTGCCCTTAGTCGTGCCAATGTCATAATTCATCAACAGATTGACTAATAGGTAGAGATATGATCATGACTGTACCTTGACCGAGTGCTGAAATACACTCTAATTGACCCTTGTGCTTTTCGACCACAATTTGGTAACTAATAGACATTCCTAAACCCGTACCAGAACCCACTGGTTTGGTTGTAAAAAACGGATCAAAAATTCGTCTGTGTACTTCCCGTGCCATTCCTGGCCCATTATCCCCAATCATCACGATCACTTGATTACAATCTATTAACGCCTCTGTGCAAATCCAAATTCTACTGGGCTGTTTTTTGAGTTTTGCAGCAGAATACTGTGAGTACCCCTCTTCTATCGCATCAATGGCGTTAGTCAGAATGTTCATAAATACCTGATTCAATTGCCCAGGGTAGCACTGAACACTGGGAAGATTGCCGTAGTCTTTAATGACTTGAATATCTGGAACATCCTGTTGTTTTGTTTTCAATCGGTGAGAGAGAATGAGCAATGTATTATCCAGACCTTCGTGAAGGTCTACCCATTTCATCTCCGCTTCATCTAGGCGAGAAAAGTTTCTTAAATTGCGAACAATCTGAGAGATGCGTTCCGCTCCCATTTTCATGGATGAGACAATTTTTGGGAGGTCGAGTTGGATAAAATCTAGGTCAATATCCTCTATTTCCAATTGAATTTCGGGAGCGGGTTGGGGATAGTAATTTTGATAAAGTTGAATTAAGTAGAGTAAGTCTTCAGCATAAGTATTGATGTGGGAGAGATTGCCGTAGATAAAGTTAATGGGGTTGTTAATTTCGTGAGCAATACCTGCCACTAACTGTCCTAAAGAAGACATTTTTTCACTTTGCACCAATTGGGCTTGGGCTTGCTTAAGTTCGTGTAACGTTTGTTCGAGCTTAGTGGCTTGTTCTTGGGCCGTGACAGCTGCTTTCCGGCTTTGATTTAACAGTTCGGCTTGATCAATTGCGATCGCAAGTTGGTCAGCCACCGCTTGTAGCAGTTCCACTTCTTCCTCACGCCAAGGCCTTGGGCCAGTCGAGTGCCCGCAACTGACTACCCCAATTTCACCCGATGTTGTATGGATGGGGAGTGCCAGCAGTGCGGTGTAACCGATAGTAAAGAAGAACTTGCGCTCTGTTGGATCGGTCAAACTTCTAACATTATCTATTCGAGTGATTTCCTTTTTAAAGATTCGTTCCGTTAAAGGCCCAAAGGTAGTAACAGAAACACAATAATTCATTAAGCTAGGAAACGCAGAACTCCTAGCTTCAGTCACAACCTCCCACACAGCCTGCTCCGCGTTAGGACGGTACCACAGGAAGAAACAGCGATCAATTTGCAATAAGTCGCGAATCTCATGTACGGCGGTTTCTAGAATAGTATTGATATCGAGAGAGCGCCTAATCTGACTGGCCAATTGATTCAGCAGTGCTTCCTTTTGAGCCAAGTCTCGAAACCTGGCTTCAGATTGTCGCAGTTCCTCCCCCGCCTGCTCGTGTTCTAGAAAGGCTCCTACCCACTGTGCCATCAACTTCAGTAACTCTTTATCCCCTGCGGTAAAGGGATAAGGACGGGCTTGAAGGCTAAAAAAGCTTAAAGTTCCGTAAACTCGACCTGCCACCACCACTGGCATACCCATATAAGCTTCAATACGACTGGAGATATAAGCTGGGTGGTTACACCAGTATGAAGTTCCGGCAGATTCAAAAGCAATGGGTTCTTTTGCCCCCAAGGTTTCGTGGCAGTAACTTTGCTTCAAATCCCAGCTCAAACCTTGGGCAATCTGAACGCTAGACTTGAGTGGAACTTGAGCGGCAACGACTCGATAAAGATTGTTTTCTACTTGCCCTAAAGCTCCCATCTCCAACCCAAACCGTCGGCGTCCCAATGCCAATAAGCCTTGCAGGCGTTGATCAAAGCTGAGTTTTCGGGCGGTGCTGATTTTATAAAGAGAGCGCAGGGCTTCTTCTGTCCGCTTGCGCTCAGTAATTTCACCCTCCAGCTTGGCGGCCTGTTCCTGGGCTTTGATCGTAGCAGTGCGACTTTGATTTAAGAGCTCAGCTTGTTGAATGGCGATCGCAAGATTGTTCGCCACGGCCAGCGTCAATTTTACTTCTGAGTCTTGCCAAGAGTAGGGACGATTGGCTACTAATAAGCTCAGACTCCCCCAGACAGAGGAGCCAAAGTGCAACGGAACAAGCAGCCAAGCACCGGGGAAGGCTTGAGCAAATTCTCGATTGATTTCATCATCGCAATGGCTGGCATCTTCGATTAAAACGACTTCTGATCGTTTGAGTCGGGCGGCAATCGGATTCCCCTCATCCGGAATTTCTAACCCTAAAGCCACAGGCCACTCTTCACTGCTGCGGTAATCTGCCACATTCAACCACAGTTTGCGATCGGGTAAATATTGAACGATTACAGCCCGATCAACTGATAAAAGTTTACCAATTTCCTCCACTGCCGTCGAAAAAATAGTCTCTAGATCCAGAGACTTGCGGATTGATTGGAGCACTTGATTGAGTGCTTGCTCTTCGTTTGCCCACTTTCGTATAGCATCTTCTGCACGTTTACGTTGTGTGATGTCGCGGGTAACACCCAGTAAAAACTCAAGGGTTCCATCTTGTGCCCATTCAGGAACAATACGAGATTGAAACGATTTGGGTCCACTCGGTGTAAGAAAGTCATATTCAACAATCCGTTCCAATCCGGTTGTCAATACATCCAAGAGTGCTTCGTCCCAAGCCGCAATTAGCTCTTGTGGCATTCCCAACTCCTGATTGGTTTTGCCCAGGAAGGATTGTTTGGGTATCCCCGTGATTTGTTCCACGACGGGATTCACATAGACATGGCGCAATTGTCGGTCAAACCGAGCGATCGCATCGGGTGAATTTTCCACCAACGCTCTAAATTCTTGTTCGCGACGATGTAAAAGGGCTTCTGCTTGCTTGCGCTCAGTAATATCGGTGGAAATCACCAAGGCTGCTACAACCTGTCCTTGGTGTTGCAGTGGGCCAACGCGACTAGCATACCAACAATTCGTGCCGTTGGCTCCCATACCTACAGTCTCATAGTAAACAGGTTTTCCAAACAGGAAAACCTGTTCAAAAGATTGCCTCAAGGTCTCTTGATGCTCTAACGGAATGTAGTCATAAACACTGGTTCCGATCGCCTGTTCAACAGTCATGCCCGGTACCGTGCGATTAATAAACAGGACTTTGCCTTCGCGATCGCAAGTAAAAATAATGTCAGGAGCATTATGCACCAAAGAACGCCATCGCTCTTCTGATTGCCGCAACGCCTCTTCAGTACGTTTGCGATCGGCAACTTCTTGCTCTAAGCGTTCTAAAGTACGAGTGAGTTCAGCGGTTCGCTGCGCGACTAATTCTTCTAAATGTTCTTGATATTGAGCTTGGGCCAGAGCAATGCTCACCTGATCTGCCAGTTGTTTGAGCAGTTCAACTTCAAAACTCGACCACTGTCGTGTTCGGTAACACTGGTGGGCAACCAACAACCCCCAAAGTTCTTCCTTGAGGAGAATCGGCACCACCAATTTAGCCTTCACCTCAAACTGTTGCAAAAATTCAACCAAGCAAGGAGCAACATCGGCTTCTTCGATATCTTCAACCGCCCGAATGCGCCCAGAAGCATACAGTTGATGATAATCTGGGGGAAAAACTTCTGCTTCAAATGTCTGTCCGAGAATACTTGAACAACTAGGTGCGACCGACTCAGTCACCCCACTCCCCGTCCCATCCGGCCAAAGGCGATAAATTAATACCCGATCTGCCTGAAGCAGATTTCGTACTTCCGTGACGGTGGTTTGAAGAATATCCTCCAACTGTAATGATTGGCGAATCTTCAGGGAAATCTTAGCCAGCAGTTGTGTTCGTTGATTGTGCTGGTTTAACTCTTGTGCCCAAGGTTGGTGCTTAGTGATGTCAGTACCGGTGCTGATAATATACTCCACTTCATCCTTGTTGTTGAGGAAGACACTGTTCGACCAAGTAAACTGGCGGCGTTTACCACTCTTGGTTACCCAATAGCTGTTGTATTGGTATTCTGGAGAACTGCCAGTAAGCAGATGCTCAAAGATCGTCCTAAACTGCTCTACCTCTTCTGGAATCAAAAGCAGCTCCCAGATGGGTCTCCCCCTAACCTCACGAAACGAATAACCGGTGGATTGTTCACACGCTTGATTAAAAGCAACAATGCGCCCCTGTCGGTCAAGAGTCACCGTCAAGGTATTGGTGATACTCAGGTCACTGGAGAAAGGTTTTAGCTTTTTTTTCAATCTCCGCTCGTCTTAGCCGGGAAATTTAGCGTTTGACGACCCAACTTTTGCAGGAAGCCTAAGTCAATCGCCAACACTAAACAATATTAATAAACTGTCGTAAAATTTTCAAAATTATCAAAGCTTCTTAAAATAAATAAGTTTTATCTTAATATTACCTTTATGTAAAACCTTAAATAT
>CBKWLJ010000270.1:0-12638 GCA_966675205.1 uncultured bacterium | reverse complement strand
AAGTAGATGCACCCTGATGATCGGGAGAGTCGCCTCAAGTGGCTCTCTTTTTTTTTGTGAGTGGATTCCAGCAACGATGCTACTTGATAACCTGAGACTTGATATAATCCCCTCTCAAGCAGAAGTCAAGGTTTACAGGAGGCATCATGTCAGATTGGCAGGAAATTTCAGGTGGTGTCACAGCTCCCAGAGGATATCGAGCAGCAGGAATTACTGTTGGACTGAAACCGTCTGGACTTCCGGATTTAGCATTAATTGTGTCAGATGTAGATGCGATCGCAGCCGGAGTCTTCACTACTAATCAAGTTTGTGCTGCCCCTGTAACCTACTGCCGCCAGCGCCTACAGGCTAAAGCCAGTGCCCGTGCCATTTTGATTAATGCTGGACAAGCGAATGCAGCAACGGGCGAACAGGGTTGGAGAGATGCCCAAGAAAGCGCAAATGCTTTGGGACAAGCGCTGAATATTCCCGCCGACTCAGTCTTGATTGCGTCTACTGGTGTGATTGGGCAACGCATCCGTATGGATGCCTTAATCTCAGGAATTCCTCAACTGGTTGAAGCGCTATCAGAAACGGGTTCAGATTCAGCAGCACAATCCATTATGACTACTGATTTAGTTCCCAAAACCATTGCCCTAGAAACCACCATTGGCGATCGCACAGTGCGAATTGGTGGCATTTGTAAAGGCTCTGGCATGATTCATCCCAACATGGCAACCTTGCTAGCTTTTGTTACTTGTGATGCTGCTGTTTCTACAACACTGTGGCAACAAATGTTGAGTCGGGCAGCGGATAAAAGTTTCAACCAAATTACAGTAGATGGGGATACCAGTACCAATGACACTTTAATTGCCCTCGCGAATGGTCAATCCCGAACAGCGGCCATTACCGAAATGGGGCCAGAAGCGGAAAAATTGGAGGCGATGCTAACAGCAGTTTGTCAGCATTTAGCAAAAGCGATCGCACGGGATGGAGAGGGAGCAACCTGTCTGATTGAAGTCCAAGTTTCTGGTGCAAGCGATGACAAAGCAGCACGTCAAATTGCCAGAAGCATTGCTGGCTCATCGCTGGTTAAATCAGCTATGTTTGGTCGCGACCCCAACTGGGGAAGAATTGCCGCAGCCGCAGGATATGCAGGTGTTCCTTTCGATCAAGAAAATCTCCGAGTTCAGCTAGGAGATTTCTTACTCATGGAAAATGGTCAACCTTTAGCGTTTGACCGTGCAGCAGCGAGTAACTATCTCAAACAAGCGGCAGCAGGGGCTTATTTGAAAGAGGATACAGTTTTAATCTCCGTTAGTGTTGGCAATGGTCACGGTACAGGTAAAGCTTGGGGTTGTGACCTAAGTTATGACTACGTGAAGATTAACGCCGAGTATACGACTTGAATTTGCCAGCCGTTAGTTTTCTATAGTTGGTTGCAACTGACGACGGATAGGGGTCTTGCCTGTCCGAATCTGTTGTGTTTACAACTTGCATATTGTGAGGAAAGGGAAAAGGTCAATTAATCAAACCTTTCACTTTTTACTTTTGTTTCTTACCAACCCATTGCAAACTCTATGTAAAACAGCTTATTAACATATTGCAACCCACGCCAGGAGTCATCATTCCACCTTACTACGAGTCTGAGGTCTTGGGGTTGCGATCGCTTCAGGAATATCGCATCATCAACCTCTGGGAAATAGATGTTGAGATAGTGTTTCAACAACCCTTGCCCTCTTTGCTTCCATTTGTACCAGTACTTAAAGGAGGAAGTGAGGAAGCGGTAGTGCGGCAAGCTGTAAAACTGTTACGGGCAGATGAACAGTTAAATGAATTAGAACCGCTACTAGCTTTTTTTGCTAGGTTTGTATTATCAACTGCCTTAGTGCAGCAAATCATGAGGTGGGATATGGCTGTGTTAGTAGAATCACCTTGGTATCAAGAGATTTTGAAGCAAGGAGAAGCACTAGGAGAGGTACGAGGTTTATTATCGGGTATCGAATTAGCTTTGGAACTGAAATTCGGTTCTGAGGGACTACAGTTAATGCCGGAGATATCTCAAATTACTGATATAGATACATTAAGAGCAATTCGTGAAGGGCTACGAACAATGAATAGCTTGGAAGAAATTCGCCCAATTTATAGGGTTAATGAAATTATATCTGAACCGTAATAGATACTTTTGTGCCAGTAGAAGATGAATATCACAACCAAATTCTTGATATTCAACTGACTTAAAAACCTGTCTTAACTAAGATGAACTCAGGTATCTTAGATTGCGGTCAGCGAATTGCTGTAGTCGGGACAACTGGATCGGGAAAAACGACTTTAGCACGCCAACTCGCTCAACAACTCGCTATTCCCCATGTAGAACTAGATGCACTTCATTGGCAGCCTAACTGGACTCCAGTGTCTATTAATGTATTTCGCGATCGCACATCACAAGCATTAAGCGGAAACCACTGGGTTGTTGATGGAAATTACAGTGTAATTCGCGATATCGTCTGGAGTCGGGCGGATACGATTGTTTGGCTCGATTACCCTTTCCCCGTAATTATGACGCGACTATTGCGGCGAACATGGCGGCGAGTTGTCATGCAAGAGGAACTTTGGAGTGGAAACCGGGAGACATGGCAAAAAACATTCAGCCGTGATTCCATCCTGCTCTGGGCGCTAAAAACGTATCGCAAAAAACAGAAAGAATATCCGATTTTATTCCAGAAACCGGAGTATGCTCACCTCACAGTTATACATTTAAATCACCTAAAGTAACAGACGCTTGGCTGGCAAATTTGACAGCATAGTAAGTAGGATTCGCCTTCTGGTGAGTCTCTATACTGTTTTTAACCTAGTCAAAAAATGATAAAAAAAATTGGGATAATTTGCCTTGCCCTATTTTTGACATTTGCCATCCTGCCGCGTTTAACACTCGCTCAAGCCCCCGCTTTCTTGGAGTCTCGGATTGTTCGACTCGAAACCGAAAATTTTCAACTGCGATCGCAAGTGAACCGGATTGAATCTCAACTTGCACAATTGAGTGGGCAAAGACTTCCTCAGCAACCGACTGCCAATCGACAAACTCCCAAAGTTCCCTCTGGCACCAACAGGCGGCAACTATTGCCAGCAGAACGAGAGCAAATGTTTGATCGACTTGCCACTTTAGTGATTGAACTCAAGGAGCGTGTACAAACGCTAGAAGCACAAGTTGCTGCACTCAAAAAACAATAAGAATAATTTCTCCGATGTGTCTGGATGGGTTCACTTCTTAGCCTGAATCACCTGTAAACTTCCACCTGCGTGCAAATTCTGCTCAAATAATTTAAACCCCGTTTCCTTAAGCAATCCAACTAAATCGGTTTCTAGAAGTTGCCAAGCTGTCTCGGTTTCAAACAATAACAAAAATAGCGACAATCCGGGCCAAAATAGAGGATTAGTCGGCTTGTGAAAATCTACCAGCACAAACATTCCTCCTGATTTGAGTACCCGGTAAACTTCCTGGAAAATTTGCCGCAATACAGAGGGCGACATTTCATGCATTGCCACACTGGTATGCACTAAATCAAATTGCGCCTCAGGAAACGGCATCTTTTCTGCAAACCCTTCTACATACTTTGCTTGAGGAACATTCTGTCTTGCCCGTTCCAAGGATAATAGCGAGATGTCTAGTCCTGTGACATTCTGGGAACATTGCACTAAATATTGAGTTGCCTGACCACTGCCGCAACAAAGATCTAAAATTTGAGAATCTGAAGAAATTGCTAAACCCTGCAAAGGGAGCTGGTGAAATCGTGATTCCCCTCCTACCATCAGGGCGGCAAGGCGAGAAATTCCGTCATACAGCCACTGGTATTGATAGCTCCAAGTTCTTAAAATTGTTGCCACTGCTCACTTCCTGGTAAAGATGTGTATTGCTTGATGCGAATTCAAACCATTAATAAGGATATATTGTTAAAATCAGTAACAAATATGAAAGTTTTGGAAAGCTGTAACCACTATGGGTCGTGTTGGGGTTTTATTACTAAATTTGGGCGGACCAGATGAATTAAGGGATGTCCGTCCCTTTTTATACAACTTGTTTTCTGACCCAGAAATTATCCGTTTGCCCTTCTCCTGGATGCAAAGTCCTCTGGCTTGGTTAATTTCGACGCTACGTGCCAAGAAATCGCAAGAAAACTACCGGCAAATTGGTGGAGGTTCTCCACTGCGGCGAATTACAGAAGCACAGGCTCAAGTTCTGCAAGAAACGTTGCAGCAACAAGGTCAAGATGCCAGAGTCTACATAGGAATGCGTTATTGGCATCCATTTACCGAAGAAGCGATCGCACGCATCAAGCGAGACGCCATTGAACGTCTGGTTATCTTACCACTCTATCCTCAATATTCCATCAGTACCAGTGGTTCCAGCTTCCGCCTTCTAGAAAAACTGTGGCAAGAAGACCCAACGCTTAATCGAATTGACTATACCGTCATTCCCTCCTGGTATCAGCAGCCAGGTTACCTACAAGCGATGGCGCAGTTAATTGCCAACGAACTAGACCAATTTCCTAATCCTGACTCCGTCCACATCTTCTTCAGCGCCCACGGTGTTCCTATAAGTTACGTCACAGAGGCAGGCGACCCTTACCAGCAAGAAATTGAGGATTGCACTGCTCTGATTATGAAAACTCTCAACCGTTCCAACCCCCATACCTTGGCTTATCAAAGTCGGGTTGGCCCGGTAGAGTGGCTCAAACCTTACACAGAAGATGCGCTGCAGGAACTCGGTGCCCAAGGCATTGAAAATTTAGTTGTGGTACCCATTAGCTTTGTCTCTGAGCATATTGAAACCCTAGAAGAAATTGATATTGAATATCGGCACCTCGCAGAAGAAGCAGGGATTCAAAACTTTAGGCGCGTTCCCGCACTCAATACGCATCCTGTCTTTATTAATTCCCTGTCAACCTTGGTCGTTGACGCCCTTGATGCCCCCAGCCGACACTTTTCTGAGGTAGCTCGTCCGAAGAAAAAAGTCAAGATGTATCCCCAAGAACGTTGGGAATGGGGAATGACTACAGCCGCAGAAGTCTGGAATGGTCGCTTAGCGATGATTGGCTTTTTGGCATTGGTATTGGAGTTGATTAGCGGCAATGGTCCCCTGCACTTCGTAGGCTTGCTTTAAAAGCTGTTCCCTAGTGAACTACAACTTATTTTCTCTTTGAGGGGGCGCATTGAACTGTGCCCTATTACTGTTTGTCAAAGTTTTTTAAATCAGCTCAGAACTGAAAAGTAGAGGCGCGATTGACGCCTCTACTCCAAATTTCATTCGTTGTTATAAAACTAGGTCATGCGACGCTTACGTCTTCTGGCAACAGCTTTACGTTTTTTCTTTTCAATGGGAGTCTCATAATGACGCAGACGTTTCATATCCGCGAAAATACCAGCTTTTGAAACTTGCCGCTTAAATCGGCGTAGTGCTGACTCTATTCCTTCATTTTCACCGACAACCACTTGGGTCATGCTATCTCCTCCTAAGCGTGAACAAATAATTTTATCTGAGATGATGGTTTTTCCCCAATGAAATTTCTAACCAAATTAGTGATTAGACGAAGTTGGGGGCATTTTGAGGTCAGTTGTTTAGACTAGAAGCAGCGCCTTAGAGAGAGGTTCGCTACAGGTTTGTCACTTCAACCTCATCAGTTAATCGGGAGCAACTTAAGCCACTAAATTCAAGTTTGTTGACTGAAGTTGAAGGTTTGAAATCCAAGCTGAGTAGCTGCGAGAGTCGCTACCACTTCGCCTTTTATCTTAGTGAGGCTTCGCTGTGTTGAGTTTAAACGTAAGACTCATCTACTCCATACCATTAAGCTCTCCGATCGCAGCCTCTTACTCAGCTCCTTGTTCCATTTTCACCAAGCTAAACGAATGAAAGCGACCTATTTTTAGGGCACTTGGAACTTGAACGTCGTTTACAGATGTATATTCTACACGCAACGCGACTGAGTTCCTCTTGGCGAGAATTTGCAAGACAGGTTGCTTATATACATTGACACACGAATGACTCCAGAATCAAATCATGTAAAGATTTAGATCCGGAGTGCCGTCAGAATATACGCAACAGAAATTCTGTAGCTGAACATAATTTTCGCTAACTACCTTAACATATCATTGCCTCAGCTAGCCAGTGACTACTGGAGCGTCAATATCCTGACTTTGCTCAGTATCCAACTTGAGCTGTGCGATCGCATGATCAATTAACTCTACTCCCTGTTCCACCGATTCAATCACCGCTAAGCGTCCTCGCAACTCCGCAGCCCCAGGAAACCCTTTACAATACCAAGTCATGTGCTTTCTCGATTGACGAATTCCGCGATCGCCTTTATATTCCCATAGCGCTTGCAGGTGTTCTTTAGCACATTCCAATCGTTCTACCGAAGTGGGCGGCTGAAGTTGCTGTCCTGTTTTCAGGAAGTAATCAACCTCTCCCACCAAAAACGGATAACCCAACGTTCCTCGCGAACACATTACACCATCCGCACCCGTTTGTTCCAAACACTTGACTGCTGATTCAACCGAGAAGATATCCCCATTCGCAATCACTGGGATAGACAGAATTTCCTTAACTCGTCCAATCCACTCCCATCGAGCAGTGCCATTGTAGCCTTGGGCACGGGTACGTCCGTGTATAGTAATCATCTCGGCCCCTGCATCTTGCATCCGCTTGGCGAATTCTAAGATATTAATCTCCTCATCCGTCCAGCCAATGCGCGTTTTTACCGTGACGGGGACATTCACCGCATTAACCACTGCCCGTACAATAGCCTCAGCCGTTTCCGGTTCCCGTAAAAGGGAAGAACCGCCGCCATTTTTGGTGATTTTATTGACGGGGCAACCCATATTGATATCCACCGTATCCGCGCCCTCCTCGACTGCCATTTGTGCAGCTTCTCCTAAAAAATCGGGGCGACAATCGAATAGCTGAATACTAATCGGGCGTTCCTTAGGGTCTACCTCCATAATCTTAGGTAGCTGCTTTACATGGCACAGCCCTGATGCATTAACCATCTCTGTATACATCATCGACTCTGGAGCATAACGCCGCACTAGACGACGAAACACCAAATCGGTGACACCAGAGAGGGGCGATTGTAAAACCCGGCTTTTTACTTCAAACGAGCCAATTTTCAAGGGTGTGGAGAGTCGGGCTTTCAGGCTAGGAGATAGAGAAATCATAAAGCAGAGATTGGGGCAAGCTGGCTTTTCTATTTTAGGAAGTATAGGCTCTGGGATTGGATGCGATCGCTAAATCTAGTGTTAAGAAGGCAAAAAAGATAAGGCTCCGAGGCAAAAGAGATATTGTTTGTACAGTAAGATGTTGCACACTTTTGGACGGGTGGGTTATTTTCGCCGCGCTGCACTAGCCAATTCTTAGAAAAGCGAGTTTTGTTCCACCATAAACTTTCTTGAACGGCTTGCATAAAGCTCTCAATCTAACGGCAATAAGTGTATATAGGTCAAATTATTCAAAGGTGCAGATTTCATGAAGAGCCGCTTATCGAGACATTTCTTATTCGGCTTCGTGGGTGTACTAGTTCTGGCTGTAGCAATGTCTCTGTTTTCTGTTGCTACTGCTACTATAACGTTCTACTATGCTGTCACCCAGATTAACCCTCTTAGTGGTTACCCCTATACTGTGCCACGGGAGATCAATGACTTAGGGCAAATCATTGGCTTAAGCGAAACATCTTATTCACCAAGCTCTTCTCGACGTGCATTCTTATGGCAAGACGGCATAATGCTCGATTTGGGAACTCTAGGTGGTGACAAGAGTAGAGCTATAGACATCAACAATACAGGGCAGGTGGTTGGTTTGTCGCTTACCAGCAGTGGACTGGAACACGCCTTTTTGTGGCAAAACGGTACAATGATTGACCTCGGAACTTACGGCGATGATCACTGTAGTTTTGCCTTTGGAATTAATGATAGTGGGCAAGTTGTGGGACTATCGGCTCAAGAATTAGATCAAACTTCATTTCCACCCTCACCCCAGAGATGTTTTTCCAGGGAAACCTTTCATGCAGTGTTGTGGCAAAACGGTGGCGTAACTGACTTGGGGACTCTTCCTGAGGATAACATCAGTGCAGCTCACAACATCAACAATTCAGGACAAATTTTTGGCTGGTCGGGTCGCTCATCTAGCTCACTGCCTCGAAGTTCACATATATTCATCTGGCAAGATGGCGCAATGACAGATTTAGGCAATTTAGAGTTTCCTACGACAGTCGATGCAATCAATGACAAAGGACAGGTTGTTGGCTTATATCAGAACAACTCTTCTAATAATTACTCCGCCTTTTTATGGCAAAACGGAATTTTAACTGATTTAGGCAACCTGGGGGGTACACAGAGCGAAGCATACGATATCAACGAGGCAGGAGCAGTAGTTGGCTATTCATCAATAAGCATCGAAAATCCATACGATAGTCATGCCTTTATTTGGCGCAACGGCACAATGTCCGACCTCAACAATTTTTTACCTCCTAACTCGGGTTGGGAATTAAATGCAGCGACTGGCATTAATAACAATGGACAAATTGTTGGCGTTGGGAAATTCAATGGTCAGTCTAAAGCCTTCCTGCTAACACCTGTTACAGTTTCTAGCTAGGCACAATGAATTATCGCTCACAAAAAAGGAATGAAAAAATTCTTTCTACTTCTGCTCTAATCCCCACTCTAGTTGTTAAGGAGTAAGAACGATATCTTAACAATCGCACCACTCTCCCCTGTTAGTAAGTACAAATGTTCTACGCCGAGAGGGAACCTTGGCTTTACAGGACTAGAGTCGATTTAACCCAAAACGTCTTTAAGACGGCAAACACAACTCATTCATTACGGTTCACACCAATCCTGTAGACCGATAACTTTCATACATTAGAACAGTGAAAGCGATCAGTAGCAGTTAATTGCTCGATTGCACTTCATTAAAGAAGGACAGGTGAAGCGATACTGAGACTGAACCGTCCCATCTCAGGTTCGGGAACCCCCCCTTCATTAGAGAGGCTAACAGTGTTCAGTATAGAAATTGGTAGCTTTCTTCAAAAGTATTAAAGCTGGAAAGAGCTGCCGATTAAACCAAAAAGTGGTTTAACTGCCTTCTTTCCCATGCTGAACCAGTATTTGTAGTTACGAACCCGGAACACTCTTATGGCAAAAGTTGTTGGAATTGACTTAGGTACGACAAACTCATGTGTTGCTGTTATGGAAGGTGGGAAGCCTACCGTTATTGCTAATGCAGAAGGTTTTCGCACCACACCGTCAGTTGTAGCTTATGCGAAAAATGGCGATCGCTTAGTCGGTCAAATTGCCAAGCGTCAAGCGGTAATGAACCCTGAAAACACGTTCTACTCCGTCAAACGCTTTATTGGTCGTAAGCACAGCGAAGTTACTCACGAAACTACCGAAGTTTCTTACAAAGTCCTCAACGTTAACGGCAACGTTAGATTAGACTGCCCAGCTCAAGGCAAGCAATTCGCGCCAGAAGAGATTTCGGCTCAAGTGCTACGCAAGCTGGTAGAGGACGCTAGCAAATATCTTGGTGAAACTGTTAACCAAGCTGTTATTACCGTCCCTGCTTACTTCAACGACTCTCAGCGTCAAGCCACCAAGGACGCGGGTAAAATCGCAGGCATTGAAGTATTGCGGATTATCAACGAACCGACTGCCGCTTCATTGGCATACGGTTTAGATAAAAAGAGCAACGAAACCATCCTAGTCTTTGACTTGGGTGGTGGTACCTTCGACGTATCCATCCTAGAAGTTGGCGACGGTGTTTTTGAAGTACTAGCAACCTCTGGTGACACTCACCTCGGTGGTGACGACTTCGATAAGAAAATCGTTGACCACTTAGCCAGCGAATTCCAAAAAGCTGAAGGCATCGACCTCCGCAAAGACAAGCAAGCGCTGCAACGCCTCACCGAAGCAGCAGAAAAAGCCAAAATTGAGCTGTCTAGCGTTACTCAAGCCGAAATCAACCTCCCCTTCATCACCGCAACCCAGGATGGACCAAAGCACCTGGATATGGTCTTGACACGGGCGAAGTTTGAAGAACTCTGCGCTGACTTGATCGACCGTTGCCGCATTCCTGTAGAAAACGCGGTGCGTGACGCCAAAATTGACAAGAGCGCGATTGATGAAGTTGTCTTAGTGGGTGGTTCTACCCGGATTCCTGCGGTTCAAGAATTGGTTAAGCGGGTACTGGGTAAAGACCCCAACCAAAGCGTTAACCCCGATGAAGTGGTTGCCGTCGGTGCCGCGATTCAAGCTGGGGTTCTTGCAGGTGAAGTTAAGGATATCCTCCTCCTCGACGTTACCCCCCTATCCTTGGGTGTGGAAACCTTGGGCGGTGTCATGACCAAGATTATCCCCCGCAACACCACGATTCCCACCAAGAAGTCAGAAACCTTCTCAACCGCTGTGGATGGTCAAACTAACGTTGAAATCCACGTTCTCCAAGGTGAGCGTGAGATGGCTAACGACAACAAGAGTTTGGGTACATTCCGCTTAGATGGTATTCCCCCTGCTCCTCGTGGCGTTCCCCAAATTGAAGTCACCTTCGACATCGACGCCAACGGTATCCTCAACGTTATGGCGAAGGACAAAGGCACGGGTAAAGAGCAATCGATTAGCATTACCGGCGCTTCGACCTTACCCAATGACGAAGTGGATCGCATGGTTAGGGAAGCTGAAAATAACGCCTCGGCCGACAAAGAGCGTCGTGAAAAAATCGATCGCAAGAACCAAGCTGACTCCCTCGCTTACCAAGCCGAGAAACAACTCAGTGAATTGGGCGACAAAGTCCCAGCCGCTGATAAAACCAAGGTAGAAGGATTGGTCAAAGATCTGCGTGAAGCCATTCAACAAGAGAACGACGAGCGCATCCAAACCTTAATGCCTGAACTGCAACAAACTCTGTATACCATCGGCACCAACATTTATCAGCAACAAGGTGGTGGTGGCTCAGATCAAGGACCTACCTCCGGTGGCGATTCTCAATCCACCTCTGGCAGTTCCGGTTCTGATGATGTGATTGACGCTGAATTCTCAGAAAGCAAATAGGTGTTTGGGGATGAGAGGTGAGTGATGAGCTGCCTTCATCCCTAGCCCCTGATAAGTATTATGAAGAAAGGGTTGATAGGTTGCGATCGCACCTGTCAGCCCTTTTTTATAAATTATGAATGCTTAATTCAGCATTCATATCAGGCTTTTAGAAGGAGATACAAGACTCCCCCTAAATGTAGACCACTAATTTTTTAGCAGGGGCTTCATACCCCTTATGAATAAAAAATTATTTCATAATTCATAATTTACAATTCCTAATTTTTACTAATTTGGCGATTCGTCAGTCGGAAACGCTCCGGGCCGTACTTGTATCGTTTTTCTCCTACCTTGACGAGTGACTTCTATGGGTAAATTGCTCCCCACTGCACTACCTTCAACCTGCTGTTGCACCTCAGCAGCGCTCTTAATCGGTTTACCTCCAACTTTCTCGATAATATCTCCAGGCTGGAGTCCTGCCGCTTGAGCAGGGGAATTTTTGGCAATGCTCATAATCACAACCCCTGTATCTTGCGCTACTTTAAATTCCGCATTGCTGTCCTGATTGATTTCTTGTTTGACATCCGGTGTTAGCGTCACCATCTTGATGCCTAAGTAGGGATGCTCAACCCGACCCTTGGTAAATAGCTGATTGGCAATTCGTTGAGCCGTTTCAATCGGAATCGCAAAACCTAATCCTTGAGCGCCAGCGCGAATCGCTGTATTAATTCCGATGACTTCGCCTTGAGCATTCAAGAGGGGCCCTCCAGAATTACCGGGGTTGATGGCAGCATCGGTTTGAATAAAGCTGACTCGTTTTTCAGGAACGCCAACTTGAGAACTAGAGCGATCTAAAGCACTGATAATGCCAACTGTTACTGTATTATCCAAACCCAAAGGATTACCGATCGCGATCGCCCATTCTCCGGGAATTAACTGTTGTGCACTTCCCAAACGCACAGTCGGCAAATTTTTCGCATCAATTTTGACTACAGCCACATCCGTCACCTGATCGACACCAACCACTCGACCTTGAAACGTGCGACCATCTTTGAGTGTCACTTTAACCGTATCTGCCCCTGCAATCACATGAGCATTGGTAATCAATCGTCCCTCTGAACTGATAATAAATCCAGAGCCAGTCCCTCGCTCAACTCGGTTTTCGGGCACGGGCATCTCATTTCCAAAGAAGCGCCGGAAGAAGGGACTTTTGAACGCATCAGGAAGGTCTTGGGATGAAACTTGACGCGCTGCATCAATCCTCACCACTGCTGGGCCCACACGCTCTACAGCATCAGCAATGAAGTTCAGATTAGCTTCAGGAGGACGACCTAAGGGTCGAGGGGCTAAAGGTTGCAAGACGGCTGGAACGGCTTCAGGAGGTCTTGCCACCTGCTGCTCTTCCATGAGATAACGACTACCTAACACCCCTGCACCCCCACCTAAGCCCAGTAAAGTCAGATAAAGGGTCAGCTGCTTCAGGGATAAACTCATGGTTATGACTACTCTGTTAGCTTTTGCTTTCTTATTACTTCCACTCTACTCAAAAAGTTCAGAATTAACCGAGTACTCACCTAAAGTTTTGC
>CBKWLJ010000269.1:0-12643 GCA_966675205.1 uncultured bacterium | reverse complement strand
AGCAATTTATCTTGCTGCTACCGTTATCTGGCTTAATTGATGACACGCCCTAAAACAACCCGATGAATATCTGAAAAATCATAATGTTCCTGGCGTCGTCTCCACAGGCTCCCATATTGGTAAGTCAGTCGATTTTGGGTCTGGTCAATGCAATAAGACTCGATCAATTTAGAGCGGATACTCAAAAGACTGACATACAGCGCGTTGATTCCCACAAGGAAGAACATGCCAGGGACTAACCCAGACCACTGCAACCAGTCCACCTGTGCAATGCTTAAGCGAGTTGCTGTAGGGTCTTTCAGGAAGGTGTTGATGCGATCGACACTCTCCTGTGTATTATCCAGCCCAGAGGTTTTATATTCCCTTAAAGGAACTTCACCTTCACTAGTTTGTAACAGAACCTGGTAAAACACCCCATCATCCACATTTGTTGTCAACTCCACAGCCTGCAAATTACGAATGCTTGTGTTCTGCCACACTCCCAACCCCAACCAGCCCGGTTTGCTTAACTGACACGTAACCTGCGTGGGTTCTATCCGTTGGCAGTTCAATTTTGCAGGTCCGCTCCAGAGAAGGAATCCAACTCCTATCCCGGTCACGAGAATTTCCCCGAACAGACGACCGAAGGACAGGTGATTCTGGCGGAGAACTAATTTATTTGGAGACTGTTCAGCAATTTGCGTCATTGCAACTTTAAAGCAAGGATTGAGAATAAGGCGATCGCACTGTTGTAGAGTGGGTGAACAAAGTGTGATATACCCTCTCATTGATGAATCACATAATTATGGTGGGTTAAGCAAACACTAACCCACCTGAAAAATTCTTCTATTGGCGTAAAATAGCTCTTTAGGCGCTGACCTGACTCCTACGGGTAGAACGCTTGCGATCGCTCTTGCGAGTACCACCTGCCATTTCATATTCATAGCTGTCCTTGCCGTATTTGGCGGCGACGGCAATCAACATGCGCTCAGAAAGGGTTTTGAGCTGTTGCTCGGTGTCTTGTACGATACCGGCTGCCCGATCTACGATCGATAGCGATTCATTGTAGGTCGCTAAGTGAGAGCGTAAGCCATCAATCAACAGCAGATAGTTCTCTAAAGTCAGTCCGTCGCCCAAGTCAAGCGTGACATTAATTGACTTTAACCCGGCACAACGACGCTCGGCTTTTTCGAGAACCTGAGAACTGCGCTTTAATCTAGCCATGTAAATGCACTCTTGATGAATTGACTCTTTCACAATCGCATGTCACAAAACGCTTTGTAATCGATGGATCTACGGAGTTGAAATGCATTTGAGCGCAGACTATATCCGTAATCTTGCGGTTATAATCAAGCAACCGCTTTACCTGATTGAGTAAAAAGTAGGCATTGTTTGAGCCAAAGAAGCCATTAGCCACTAATGAGTACCCAAATTCAACCAATAAGTACTCACATTCAACAAACGGGAACCCAAATTCAACAAACGAGTACCCATTCATAAGAAATGTGTTCATGTTTCTTTGAAACGAGAAAGCGCTTCTTATAAATGAGAACCCAAATTCAACAAACGGGTATCCATTCATAAGAAATGTGTTCATGTTTCTTTGAAGCGAGAAAGCGTTTCTTATAAGTGAGAACCCAAATTCAACAAACGGGTACCCATTCATAAGAAATGTGTTCATGTTTCTTTGAAGCGAGAAAGCGTTACTTGATCAAAGCCATTGTATGTGGACCACGTACAACCTCTAGCTTGAATCCAGTACGCTCTAGCCGAGGCTTAGAGTCTCGAATGACATTCCAAAACTGAACTTCTCCTGTTTTGGGATTGGGAACTCGGTAGTTATAAATCATGATCGCCAGCGATTTTCCATCAGCATCGAAGACAGCATCCTCTGGCAGCAATCCCTCAAATCCATACTCTTCAACCGTTGTTAACTGCCCAGATTTAGAATCGAGCGTCACTAACGACACAGAACTGCGGTCTCTACCCCGCCAAGCAGGCAACCAACTTGGCAGATAAGTGCGGCGCATGTTAACTGTTGCAATTAGCGTTCCATCTGGACTGAGCGCGAAGCCTTCTGGACTCAGCCCTACCTCAGCCTTGGATGCGATCGCGGGTTGAGTATTGAGACTGTCCTCAAACCGAATTGCAATCAACTCGCCTTTTGGATTTGCCAGAAAATCTAATAGGCGCTGTCCCCGTGTCCGCCATTTCAAATCTGGAATCAAGTAATAGCGACCATCGGGTGTAAAGCGTCCCAAACTCAGCCAGTTTCCGACCTGGATGGACTGACCATGTGGGGTGAGACGAAGATTGTCTGTAGGATTGCCCTGCACGTCGTAAAAGGCAACCTCTCGATTGTCCAACACCACAGCCAAAACTCTGCCGGAGGGATGCCAACTAACCGACTCAACCAAAGCCGCACGCCCCACCAAGTTTGTCGCTGGAAAATAGAATCGTTTGCCAATCCGACCGTCTGGTTGGAGAGACGCGATGAGTAGTTCTTTGCCCGACTCATACAGGGCGATCGCCAAGAGCCTACCATCGGGACTAATGCTAACATGATTGGGATTTTGCCCAACTGGAACCGTCTCGACTACCGTTGGCTGAGTTGGGTTGGAGATGTCAACCACGGTTACTAATGAACCTTTAGGCATTCCTGTATCAACACTCTCGTACTGCTGCACATTGTCGGGTGCTTGTCCCCGCACCTCCACGACATAGGCTTTAGTACCGTCTGCTGACGTGGCAATAATTTGAGGCCAAGACTGCACAGAGTTGGAAACAGGCACTTGAGCGACGACAGGATTGTCTGGATTCAAGGGGAGATTAACGACGCTTAGCGTATCCTGAATACCGGGAACTTGCTCGAGTACACCATCTGCATAAGCCGTCGCCACCATATCGGCATCCGATGCTACTAACAAGGCACGACCCGCAAATTGAGGTTGGGAGCCTTCTGCGATTGGTGCAATTGCTACAGGCTCAATCAGTTGAAGTAACCCAAAGACAAGCAGGGAGATTATCAATCCTCCAATTCCCCAAAGCAATCGCCTCAAATTCTTCGACTTGAGCAATTTCACTGCAAATCCTCCTGTGTCGATGACAGCAATATTCGTTTTAATGAATCTCGATATGGGGAAGGTGTGGCATTTACAGGAAACCCGTTCATGCCCAACCGTAACTGGAAGAAGTCAGTCTTAATACTTTTCTCAGGTTAGATTGAGACTATTGAACTTGTCCAAGTCATATTTGACTGTAGTTTAATAACTTTCGGTTATTAAGACGCTATGGAGTTTCGTCAACTCAAGTACTTTGTGGTTGTGGCGGAAGAATTGCACTTCGGTCGAGCGGCAGAACGGTTACATCTGACGCAACCTGCGTTGAGCAAGCAGATTCGTCGCTTGGAGGAGTTGCTAGATTTCCGGCTATTTCACCGTACCAAGCATCAAGTTCAGCTCACTCAAGCCGGACAGGTTTTCTTAGAGCGAGCTAGGCAGCTACTGGAGCAGGCAGAACAGGCAGTTCAATTGGCTAAACGCACGGCTCGCGGAGAGGAGGGACAACTCGCTATTGGTTTTACAACCTCTGCACTCCATAGCGTTCTTCCTGAGATGACGCAACGCTTTCGCGATCGCTACTCCAGCGTTGAGTTGACCATGATGGAACTATGCACGGAAGCACAGGTTGAAGCGTTGCTGAAGGGAGAGGTCGATGTGGGATTTCTCCATCCACCGATTCGCCACAAATTAATCCAGCTTCATCCCTTATTAGCAGAAGAGTTTGTTGTAGTTTTACCTAAAAATCATCCCTTACAGGACTGCGATCGCATTCCCGTTATCGCACTTGCTCAAGAATCCTTCATCCTCCATCCCCGCCAGCAAGGTCCCGTCCTATATGACCAGTTCTTTAGCCTTTGTCAACAATTGGGATTCCAGCCTCATGTAGTACAGGAGCATGGGATGCATCAAACCAGAGTAGGACTAGTGGCAGCCGGGATTGGTGTCACATTTGTGCCAGCAAGCGTTCAACCACTCGTTCCTGCAAGCGTTATTTGTAGACCAATTGAGGGTTCTAATGTCAAGTTAGAACTTGCAGTAGCTTGGCGCAAGGATGATTCATCCCCTGTTTTGCGAGAATTTCTCAAGGTAGTGAAGGAATCCATACAGGTTTGACAGCGTAGCCAAGAGAACTCTAGCTGTAATGGGCTTCATCTTATGCTTGTTGAATTATGTAGAGAAATCCTTGGAGTACAGGAGAAACGCGATCGCTTTCAACACTACGCAAAGCGCGATCACACTTGATCGCAACTGCAAGCTGCAACTGGGGGGCTAACCCAGACAAGGGACGGTAAATGACCCCAGAAACGGCAGCCTGTTGCAAACTCTCCGGAACAAATGTGATGCCCATTCCCGCTGCAACCAGTCCCACGCGGGTTTGATTTTTCACTTCCTCATGCACGACACGCGGCTCAAATCCTGCCTGCCTGCACAAATCGATAATCTGGTCGTACAGAACCGGGCCTTCGTAGCGGGGATGCAAAATAAACGGTTCGTTAGCCAGTGCTTCCAGGGGTAACCTGTCCCGTTCCACCAGGGGATGATTCTGGGGCAATGCCACGACCAAGCTCTCTCCTTGCAATGGCTCTAGCTTGAGAAACGGTGCATCAACCGGAGGATGCAAAAAGCCCACATCCACCTTTTCTGTTCGCAATGCTTCCACTTGGTCGAGGGTACACAACTCCGTTAAGTCCAGTTTGACCTTCGGATAGCGATCGCGAAACGTCTTGAGAATCTCCGGCAGTACGCCATGCATCGCTGATGCGGTAAACGCAATTCTAAGCTGTCCGACTTCTCCACGAGCAGCTCGCTTTGCCACTTGCACGGCTTGTTCAGCCTGTTGCAAAACTCGTCGTGCCTCTGATAAAAACGCTTTTCCTGCTGCTGTCAGCTCGACAGTACGCTTGGTGCGGTGTAGCAACTGCAACTCCAGTTCATTCTCCAAGCGACGAAGCTGTTTGCTGAGAGCGGGTTGAGTCATGTACAACCGTTCAGCCGCACGACCAAAGTGAAGTTCCTCAGCAATTGCCACGAAATACCGGAGATCGCGGAGTTCCATGCGGATTAATAACGTTTGGTTATTACTGAAATGCCAAAAATGCCTTGGACAACTCTATTGTGCCTCTTTTATGTTGAGAAGTATGAGTCTTGCACAACGTGAGTTCGATGAACCTCTCCCCCCTAACCCCCCTCTCCTCAAAGGCGAGGGAGGAACAACGAAAATATTAGGGTTTTACTCCCCTCTCCTTGTAGGAGAGGGGCTGGGGGAGAGGTCTTACTAGAGTCTGTCAAACTCACGTTGCATAAGGTTCGGATAGATAAGCCACAACTTGAGCCAGCTCTAATTAACAACAATGTGGAAGTCTTTGCGTCGTCCGAGGCGATTGTTCGGATGGGTCGCCTTATTTACTGCCACGCTAGTTCTGGCTGTTAGCCTAGCGAACGTTCTAGCTACTTCAGAACCCGTCTCATTCTCTCAACCGACTCAACCCCCCACTCAACCGAAACCGTTTCCCGTTGTTACCTCGCCTGCAACACTAGAACTTCAGTCGAAGTACGATCGCACCTTTGCTCAATACGCCACCGTTTCCCGCAGCGATGGTTCGTTTCGTAATATGTTCATCGAGGCGGAATCTCTTAGAGCAGTAGAACCAGGACAACCGTTGCCTGATGGCACCCTGATTTTAATGGAAACCTGGTATTCACCAGAATCCCTTGGTAGCGTTTTCATCAAAGAAAAGCGAGATGGCGTTTGGCAATACGGTTCATTCAGCCCCTCTCAACCGGACTATCAGCTTGGTGCAAATGCAAGTTGCCATAGTTGCCATGTTCCGTTCCGGGAAACTGATTTTACGCTCACGTTACCACTGCTACAAAAGGCATTGCAGACTCGCCAAGTGCAGACAGCGTTTTGCGATCGCGCAGGACGTACTCCTTGCCCTGCTGAAGTTTACGTTCCAGCCCAAAGTTAGAGGTTCATGTTTGCATTGAAATCATCAAACCACATGACTCAAAAGCTCGGTAGACTGTTTGCCAAACTGGGAACTGTAACCGCACTGCTGCTTTCAAACGCATCCCCTATATTGGCTCAAGCCACCTCCAACTACTTTGATTTTCAAGGACGTTTTTTAGCTGTTCTTTCCGATGCAGATATGGTGGCATCTGCCTATCTTGACAATCAACTAGGCGATCGCACTCCCGATCTGGTCGATACTCTGTCTCTCATCCCACTGGGAAACGGCGTTGAGGGACTCAACCCCATCACGCTTCCAGTCAGTAACTCAGTCATGGCATGGCCCAATAACCTAGCCTTGACTCCAGATGGAAAATATGGATTTGTGTCCGAAACGTTTGCTCCTGCTCCCAATGGTGCTACGCTTCGTTCGCAAATTCCTCCCGGTCAGCAACTGGCGGTCATCGATTTAAGCAATCCACGCCAGCCCAGAATAGTTGAGCGCGTAAACTTAGGCAATCGACCGATGGCAGTTGCGGTACATCCGGACGGCAATCTCCTAGCAGTCAGCCTGGAAGAACCAAGACGACAAATTGCTCTCATCCCATTTGGGAATGGTAAATTAGGAACTCCCGTCTTCTTGCCACATCCCGATATTATTGACGATCCCTCTGCTCACACGCCTCACCTGGAGTGGCACCCTTCTGGGCGATGGCTCGGTGTTACATTTCCCAATCGCAACCAAGCCGCGTTTTACGAAGTTGACCGTAGCAATCCGAATGCACCTCGCTTGCAACCTTGGGGCAACCCGATTACGACTGGCAAGCACCCAGGTGTAGGTCACTTCACCCCTGACGGTCGTTATTTCATTACGACCGATCTGCTTTGGGGGCAAGCCGAAGACTTTGACTCCAGTAGCTACGAGTCTCTGAAAGGACATTTAAGCGCGATCCGGTTTGCCTCAGCCGCCGATACAGATGGCACGGTGCGACACCAGATTGTCGCTACAGCCCCAGTCGGAGGAAGTGCAGAGGAGTTTGCCATCAGCCCAGACGGTAGATTTGTGGTGACCCTTAACATGGAAGCTAGTTTCATGCCTCGAACCAGCGATCGCCGCACTTGGCACAGTTCGCTAACACTTCTGAGTTTGGATAGGGAAACGGGACGACTAACCCCGATCGCTACCGTTCCCTTTGAAGGGATTCTCCCGGAAGGCATTACATTTGACCGCAGTGGGAACTACCTGGCAGTTGCCACCTTTGACCACTTTAATCCTGCACGAGAAGGCGGATCTGTGGACTTCTGGCGCGTCATCACTAATCCATCACCCATGCTCGTCAAGATGGATCTTTCAGTTCCCGTGATGCGAGGTGCTCATATCGTTAAGCTGATGCAATAAACCTCTTGCTTTCATTCCCTTTTGCTCTCTTAAGGTCAAAGGGTAAAGGCGTTTTCTTCCCCTTCCCCCTTTCCCTTTAACCTTTCCCCTGACTTTTACAAGAAGTCTAATAGCTCTATGACCTCAAATCCCATGCAACACATTATTAAAGGGTGGTTGTTTGAAGATATTCTCCTAGAGTTTTATCGCTATGCACCGTGTCCTCCAGAATGGTTACCAGAACATTGCCATGAGGAATATCAGCTTTGCCTGAGTCTTGACTGTCCTGGCGAGTATTACTACCGAGGCACTCACTACTGGGTGCCTACTGGAAGTCTTAGCGTGATACATCCTGGAGAAATGCATACAGGGCGCGATATAGAAGACCGCCAGACTTGTGCTACCTTTCGGATGCTCTATATCAACCCTGATGCTGTAAAGTCGGTAGCTTCAGAAATTGCTGGTAACGAGACGAATTCACCTTTTTTCCCAGAGGCGATTATTCTTAATGCCGACCTCGCCCAGCGTTTTCTAGATTTTCATCGAGCTTCACAAGGTATTGCTTCGAGGCTTGAACAAGATTCCCTACTGTTATCTCTGCTGGAGCAACTTATTGTAAACCATACAGACACTACCTTTGAATTAAGACCTATCGGAAGGGAGCGCGAAGCAATCCGTCGAGTTCGTGAGTACTTGCAAGAACACTATGGGGAAGATGTCACCCTCAATCGTCTGGCTCAAATTGCAGATTTAAGTTCCTATTACCTTAGCCGGGTATTCAAAGCTGAGGTCGGAATCTCATTGAAACAGTACCAGGCTCAAGTTCGGATTGACCGCGCCAAAATTCTGATTTCTAAGGGAATTCCAATCCAACGAGTCGCTGCGGATACAGGATTTGTTGATCAGAGTCACCTGACTCACCACTTCAAGCGTTTCGTTCAAACCACTCCAGGACAATATCGGGTAAAAAATCGCAAAAATCTACAAGACACGCCTGACTGAGTAAGGTAGGGTACTAAGGGGAAAGTTTAAAACAGCTTGGAAACCTTTAGAAAATGTCAAAGCAGTCTGCAAATTCAGAGGTTATTGAAGCAGCTAATCGCGATCGCAAATCTACAGAAGGACTGACTCGGCGGCAGCTCGTCATCGGTGGAGCAGCCGTTGCTGGGTTGACAACAGCAATAGCAAATGGAGCTGCTCAGGCAAATACACAGAAACCACCTGAACCCGCATCTACCACCAACCCTAACGGCAGATTTGCAAACAAAGTGGTGCTGATTACAGGAGCGACATCAGGAATCGGTGAAGGAACTGCCTATGCATTTGCTAGAGAGGGTGCAAAAGTCTTCTTTTGCGGTCGGCGTGAGAATTTAGGTAGACAAGTCGAAGCCCGGATTAAAGAATTTGGTGGCGAGGCGACCTATATGCGGGCTGATGTGAGACGAGAGGAAGATGTCAGAGCATTTGTAGAGGGCTGCGTTCAGAAATATGGTCGTTTGGATATTGCATTTAATAACGCAGGTATTGTCAATCCAAAACTTGCCAAATTGCACGAACAATCAACCGCAGATTTTCTCGATACGCTCAACACGAACGCCGTTGGGGTATTTTACTCACTAAAATATGAGATTCCCCAAATGCTCAGGCAGGGGGGCGGCTGTATTATCAACACGGCTTCAGTCTCAGGACACAAGGGATTTACAGATATTGGCCCCTACAGCGTTAGCAAACATGCTCTGCTTGGATTAACCAAAGTAGTATCGTTAGAATACGCCAAAGACAACATTCGGATTACCTCAATTTCACCCGGTGGTGTAGATACGCCTATGTTGCGGTCTGTGCGGGAACAGCGTGGCATTTCATTTGAGGAAGGATCGAAAGCAATTCCCATCGGACGCACGAATACAGTTGAAGAAATGGCACGGACTGTGATGTTTTTGGCATCCGATGACGCAACTGCATTTCATGGCTCACTGGTTGATGTCACTAGCGGAATTTTGGATTAGTTTCTACGAACGTTGGTAGTACAGAACTATGGTGGTTCTCTCTCATTTTAGACACAACACGATCCCCCTAAATCCCCCTTAAAAAGGGGGACTTGAATCTCAAAGACGCATCTTACGAGATTAGGCAAAACTAAATCTCAGTTTTTGAAAAAAATTTTTGAACCAGTATCAGCAACAAAATGAAATTTTACAACTCTTTAACATGACGTGGATTTATCGTTTCTGGAATTGCAATCGCATCGTTTTGCGCCACAATTTCGCTCGGTCGTACTCAAGAGAACAGGATTCAACAGGCGGCATTGGATATGGATGCTGCCAAACAAGTTGTCAGTGACGTGGCTTTACTTGCAGATGAGCGCAAATGGCAAGAACTCTCAAGGATCTTCTCTACCAAAGTCGTACTTGACTACGGATATCCCGAGCTTCTCAGTCCTCAAGAAATCATCAGTCGGTGGCAGCCACTTCTCTCCGCGTTCGATACTACTCAACATCAAATTTCGCAGATTCAAGTTACAGAGAAAGATGGACGGATTTTGGCAGACTCACGCTTTTTGGCAACCCACACATTGAAAGGAGTTCCTGGTGGCGATCGCTGGACTTTAGAAGGTCGCTATGAATATGAGATTGAAAACCAAAATGGTACTCTCAAAATCATGCGAATGCGTATGATTCCAGAGAAATCTTCTGGCAATACCAAAGTTTTAAACGAAGCAAAAAGACGATCGGGCATCGAAGACCCAGTTCGCAATCACACCGTTGAACACGTCACGTTTCAGAGTGGTAGTGATACCCTCAAGGGTTGGCTCTACAAGCCCGCTAATCCAAAAACTAATGAAGTTATCATTGCTGCTGGGTCTTGGACAACCGTCAAAGAGCAGATGCCGATGCTCTATGCCAGAAGGTTTGCTGAAGAAGGATTGACGACTCTCATCTTTGATTTCCGTGGCTATGATGAAAGTGAGGGGCAACCTCGTTACTATGAGTCGCCACGGAGAAAAACAGACGATTTCAAATCTGCCATCTCTTATATCTCGCGTCACCCTGAATTGAAGAGTGCGAAAATCACGTTGCTAGGCGTTTGTGCAAGTGCTGGGTACGCAGCTCAAGCGACAGCCGAAGACACGAGAATTGACAGGCTGGCACTGGTTGCACCTTGGCTACACACCCCTGCGATAGCTCGCTCTAACTATACCTCTCGTCCTGGAATCAGCCCGAATGGATACGATGGTCTTTTAAGTGAAGGGCAAGATGCCCGCAAAATTTACGAGCAAACGGGCGAGGTTCGGTTTGTTACAAGTGCGAGCACCAGCGATGCACACGCCGCCATGTACGTTCCTTCGCCTGGAATTTATGATTATTACTTCAACACGAACCGAGGACTTCTCCCACAGTGGGGTAATCGATTCGCCGTTTTGTCTTGGACTGAGTGGCTCACCTACAACTCACATACTTCAGCACCTCAAATTCGCGTCCCAACGGTCATCGTTCACTCTGAAAATGGTGCTATTCCTGATGGAGCAAAGGCGTTTATCAATGCAATGACTAATAAGCCACAAGTCCACTGGATTAGTGGCTCACAGCTTGATTTCTATGATGATGATGCAAAAATCCGCGAAGCTCTCTCATTTGTCACGGCTTTCATCAACTCACCTCAGTAAATCTGAGTACGCTTGAATGACTCAAACGTACAAGCACCAATAAAGCTGTGGATGGCTTTTTACATACTTTCTAAAAACATCTGCCACTGATTACGATATATGGCTTTTTCCGCTTCGTTTAAAAAACTGGCTTCGAGTGTATTAAGATTCAATCGCCAAAGTTCTTCCCAGGAAAAACCTTGAGCAGCGAGCGTGAGATATTCATTGTTTAGGTTTGTATTAAACATGGGTGGGTCATCGGAATTGAGGGTGCAGTAAAGTCCGGCTTCCACCATTTGGCGAATTGGATGCGGCTCGTCGCGCTTCACGACGCCGAGGCAGTAGTTACTTTGCGGCGAAACCTCAAACGGTATTTGTGTTTGTCGCAGTTCGGCAACAAGAGAGGCATCTTCCAAACACCGCACACCATGCCCGATGCGCTCCGCGTGCAAACTTTTCATCGCTCCTCTAATGCTCTGCGGCCCCTCTGTTTCACCTGCATGAGCAACAACTCTCAATCCCTGTCGTCTAGCTTCGGCAAATGTTTCCGTGAAATCTTCCGGCGGATGTCCAATCTCCGGGCCACCAATACCAAAGCCAATCGCGATTCCTTTTTCCTTTGCTCGCAAAGCAAACTCCAAAACCCGTGTTTGCGTGTGTGGAAAGTCACGGGAAATATCAACAATAAACTTGACTCGACTGCCGTATTTTGTTTCCCCAGCGGCAGTTCCAGCAGCTAAGGCATCGATTAACTCTTGATCGGGTAATTTCTCGAAATGCAGTGCTGGGCTAAAGTAAGCTTCGCTGTAGCGAATATTCTGCTCGGCTTGGTTCTGCAAAAATCGCTCGACCATGAATGCATAATCATCTGGCGTTTTCATGCACTGACTGGCAGTAATATAAACCTCTATGAAATGAGCGAAGTCTCGAAACTTGTAGAACGATTTCCACTCATCAAGCGAGGAAACTGGCAAACTCACCCGATTTTTCTGAGCCATTTCGTAGACGGTTTCGGCATCCGTTGCACCTTCGAGGTGTACGTGAATTTCCACTTTTGGCATGAGCCGAAGGCGATCAGCTAGTGTTGGAGAAACCGACACAGAGGTATGAGATTGCATGGATATGATTCTTGTCTAGAACGTTCTTACTGGGGTCTGATTCATCTTCCAGCAACTCCAACAGTTGGGCTTCGCTCAATTGGGTGATTCCCCGTGCTTGAGCTTTCTCCAACTTGGAACCCGCATCTTCTGCGACGACTAAAGAGTCCGTTTTGGAACAGACGGAATTACTAGCTTTAGCACCCGCTTTTCTCATCAGCGCCTTTCCCGGATTTCTCACAACCCGTTGAAAGGCTATTCCTAAAGCGGTTGTCCTTCTTTGCGATTCGATTCCTCTGGGAGTGGAATGAATTCTGTTTCATCAGGAACCTGCTCAAACCGTCCCTCTCTCCAATCGTGCTTCGCTTGCTCAATGCGATCGAGGCGGCTGGAGACGAAATTCCACCACTTATGTCGCTTACCCACAGGTTCACCTCCAACCACAATACAGCGAGCATTGCGCTCACAGGAGATATCTACCGATGCGCCTGGAGTCAGAACCGCTAACCGATGTTGCTCCAGAGAGACACCATT
>CBKWLJ010000268.1:0-12763 GCA_966675205.1 uncultured bacterium | reverse complement strand
CTTTGTCTTGTTGTTCCGGCGGCTCGAAATCTGTAAATAAGCGATCGAGCATTTCTTCAGGTTCGTAGCCATAAATCTGTTTAACCGCCTGATTGACAAAGGTAAAACGCCCTTTTACATCCACTGACCAAATCATGTCTTGGGATGTTTCAACTAAGTGGCGATACTTTTTCTCACTTTCCAGATATTGCCGATTTTTTTCTTCTAGTTCTTGAGTCCGGGTTTTGACTAATTGTTCTAAATTCTGATTGTATTCGATCAGTTTTTGATTTTGTTCAATTAATTGTTTGTTTTGGGAATAGCTCCGAATAGCTTCTTGAACTGTTAATTTAAGGTCTTCGCTTTGCCAAGGTTTAGTGATATATCGATATAAATTAGCATAATTAATTGCATTTTTAACCGCTTCAAGAGATGCTTGCCCTGTCAGCAAAATTTTGATAGTATTAGGAGAGATGGCATGAATATGCATTAATACTTCATCTCCTTGCATATCAGGCATCATGCAATCGACAATGACTAAGGGAATTTCATGTTGAGCAGTTAACAAGTCTTGGATTAAATCTAGGGCTTCTTGTCCACTGGTTGCTGTTTCAATAAGATATTCATTTTTTAAGTATTTTCTGAGTTCAATTTCAAGACTGTCAAGAATAATAGATTCGTTGTCAACACATATAATAATGGGTTTACGCATCATTTCCTCAAACCCTTTTTTAAAATTATAAATTATTAATGCAGAATTATGAATTAAGCATTCAGATATTGAGTAGGGAGATTTTAACTATCCTTCAATTTGGAATAAGAAAATAGTGAGAGCTTCCAACCCGTAAAAATTGAAAATTATTTCATAATTCATAATTTACAATTCATAATTCTTGCATTGGATTGACCCTTGTCTACGAAAGGCTCCTACTTCTAAAGATAATCTGTGATTAGGGGATGAGCATACAGCTTTCTTGCTAGGCTAAATTTTATCTCGTCTTCCAGCGAACCTATAGCTACGGCGAGAGATTAGTCGAGTTCGCTACAGGACGACAAGATTGCCAACTCCAAAAACTGATTTAAGAGGGAACTCCTTAATAGGGAACGGGGAACAAGCAATCCCCACAATTAAAATTAAGGGATTTGAATCAGGATGCATTGAAACTTTAAGGGCTACCGCCTTGTTTCAAACATTTATTCTCTTCCATTAAGAAATTAAGGGGCTTGTGTCCCCTATCTTAGGGGTTAATTTTCTTTCTCTGTTTCGGAGTTCCCGCCCCGTTCGCAGAGCGTTCTCGAAGAGTAGGGGCTTAGTCAGTGTTTCAAAAACTGAAGTGAACAATTTACTGTAGCCGTAGCACTACATTTTGTTACTGAGTTTCGTCTGAACCTAGCCGATCCCTTAAATTATTTGAAAGTAAGTTAGCCAAAGAACAGGGAACATGATAGAAATTTCAGGTTATCAACTAACAGAAATCCTTTATGAAGGTGTGACTAGCGTTATTTATCGCGGTCGGAGATTATTTGACCAAAAGCCAATTATTATCAAGCTCCTTACGGCTGAAAATCTGACTCTCGCTGAACTCAGTTACCTGCGACAGGAATATTTAATTCCTAAAAATTTACAGATAGACGGAATTGTAAAGCCTCTTGCCTTAGAATCTTATCATAATCGTTTAGTTTTAATTTTAGAAGATTTTGGAGGAATTTCTCTTAAGCAAATTCTGGAGCAAAAATTTATTAATACTCTTACGTTTTTGAATTATGCCATCCAACTGACCAAAACCTTAGGTCATTTGCACACCCACAAAATTATTCATAAAGATATCAAACCGAACAATATTATTATTAATCCCAAAACCAACGTGGTTAAAATTACCGACTTTGGTATTGCCACTCAACTTTCCAAAGAAACCCAACAAGTCAGTAATCCTGAATTATTAGAAGGGACTTTGTCCTATATGTCTCCCGAACAAACGGGACGAATGAATCGTGCGATCGATTATCGTACTGATTTTTATTCGCTGGGTGTTACCTTCTATGAAATGCTCACTGATACCCTTCCTTTTAAGAGCAACGATCCGTTAGAACTGGTTTATTGCCATATTGCTCAAACGCCCATTCCTCCCCATCAACTTAATCCCAGAATTCCTGTAGTTTTATCATCTATAGTGATGAAACTTTTGGCTAAAAATGCCGAAGACCGCTACCAAAGTGCGGCAGGCTTGAAAGCAGATTTAGAACGATGTCTGATTCAATTTAAAAAGATCGGTAGAATTGATAACTTTACCATTGGTGAACAAGATAAATCTGGGCAACTTTCTATTCCACAAAAGCTGTATGGGCGGGATGCAGAAGTTAGGGAACTGTTAGATGCGTTTGAGCGCATCAGCAATCCTCCTTACCAAGAACAGGTGTCTGAGTTGATACTGGTTTCTGGTTACTCAGGTATTGGTAAGTCTTCCTTAGTCAATGAAGTCCACAAGCCTATTGTGCGGCAACGAGGTTACTTTATTGCAGGTAAATTCGACCAGTTCAAGCGTGACATTCCCTATGCTTCAATTATTCAGGCTTTCCAAGATTTGATGCGGCAGTTACTCACGGAAAGTACCCAGCAACTCCAGACTTGGAAGCAAAAACTTTTAGCTGCTCTTTCTACAAATGGTCAGGTTATTATTGATGTGATTCCAGAGGTGGAATTAATTATCGGTAAGCAACCCTCTGTTCCTCAGCTAGGGCCGACTGAATCCCAAAATCGCTTTAATCGCGTCTTCCAAGATTTTATTCAAGTTTTCACACAACCCCAACACCCACTCGTTGTATTTTTGGATGACTTGCAGTGGGCGGATACAGCTTCTTTAAAATTAATTCAATTATTAATCACGAATCCAGCAAGTCAATATTTACTCCTCATTGGTGCCTATCGAGATAATGAGGTGAGTCCAACACATCCTCTTATGCATACATTGTATGAAATTCAACAAACAGATGCGATTGTTAATACGATTACACTGCGTCCTTTAGATATTACTCATGTTCGACAGATTATTAGCGATGCTTTGTATGATGCAGAAAAGTCAACCCCCTTAGCGAATTTACTTTTTCACAAAACTCAGGGGAATCCGTTCTTCTTAACCCAGATGCTCAAGACTTTATATCATGAACAGTTGCTATCCTTTGATTTTGCCACAGGAATCTGGCGATGGGATATAGAACAAATTCAGGCATTTGGTATTACTGATTTAGGCGTTGTTGAACTAGTTGCTAGCAATATTCGCAAGCTTCCTCAAGCTACGCAAGATACTTTGAAATTAGCCGCTTGTATTGGCGATCGCTTCAAACTGGACATTCTTGCTATGATTAGCGAAAAATCAGTTTCAGATATTACGGGTGATTTGTGGTCTGCTTTACAATCTGGATTAATTTTACCTTTAAATAAAGAATATAAAATTCCTCGTTTCTTTGAAGACAATGAACTCAAAAAATTCAGTTTTGATGATTCAAAGCTTGGGTATAGATTTCTCCACGATCGCGTCCAACAAGCCGCCTATTCTCTGATTCCCGATGACCAAAAGCAGTCAACCCATTTAAAGATTGGTCGGTTACTTCTACAAAATACGCCATCTGAAGAAATAGAAGTCAATATTTTTGATATTGTCAACCAGTTGAATATTGGTGTTGAACTTTTAACTGAATCTCAGCAACGTCATAAATTAGCTCAATTAAATCTTTTGGCAGGAAATAAAGCTAAACAATCAACCGCTTATGAACCTGCTTTAAATTATTTCAATACAGGAATAAACATCTTAGCGTCAGATAGCTGGAAAACGGATTATGAACTGACGCTATCGTTTGATTTAGAAAGAATTGAATGTAACTATCTTACAGCTAACTTTGAGCAAGCTGAGGAATTAGTTTATCAAGCATTAGCACGAGCAAAATCTAACTTGGATAAAGCGGATATTAATAAAATCCGTCTGATTCATTACCAAAACAATGCTCGCTATGAAGAGGCGATTAAGGTAGGGCTAGAGACTTTAGAATTATTTGGTGTTTCCCTACCTTACTCACCAAGCCAAGCTGATATTATAGCTGCTGCGAAAAAGGCTGAGGGAAATTTAGGCGATCGCAAAATTTCCGACTTGCTTAATGCTCCCAATATTAAGGATGACGCTTTAAAAATGGTCATCCAAATCTTGATGAATTTAGTTCCGCCTACTTACCTCATCAACCAACCCTTACTCACATTAGCCGTTTTGACGGCAGTCAATATTTCTCTTGAACATGGAAATACGAATTTTTCTGCTTTCGTCTATGCTTGGTATGGCACGATGCTGTGCGGTAAATTCCATCAATATGAAGCGGGATATCAGTTTGGAACTCTCGCTTTAAACTTTAATGAAAAATCTCCCAATAGAGGGTTAGAAGGCAGACTTTATATGTCTTTTGGCAACTTCATCTTACCGTGGAGAAAATCTGTTAAAGAGAATATTTCTATTCAAAATAAAGCCTATAAAGCCGCAATGGCAGTCGGTGATTTTTCCTGGTGTCATCATAGTAGAGCTTTTAGTTTTTGGCAACGATTTTTGATTTGTCAAAACCTCAATCATCTCCAAGAAGAATTTAATAACTATATCGGCTTTGCGATGGATACAGAACCGACTGTTGGATGGGCTTTGAAAACTCAACAAAGCGTTCTATTCAATTTAAGAGGATTAACTCAAAGCCAATACAGTTTGAGCCATGAAGAATTTAATGAATCTACAGCTATAGAACAATTTAAGCAAAATGCTTATGACTATGGATTAAGTACCTATTACTTTTCAAAAGTTTTTCTTTTCTTTTTAGATCACCGCTATGCCGATGCTTATCAAATGTCGTTAGAGGCAGATAAGTTTTTACCTGTAATCGATACTCAATTTCAATTGGCTCTGCATTATATTTACAAAACTTTAATTATTTTATCTCTCTACTCAGCTACCAATCCAACTCAACAAAAACGATATTGGAAAATTTTACAAGATTACCGAAAAAAAATCAAAAAATGGGAAAACAATTGCCCAGAAAATTTCCTTGCCTACTCTATATTAATTGATGCCGAAATGGCTAGAGTGACTGGAGAGTATTGGCAAGCCTCTCAAGGTTATGACCAAGCTATAAAAATTGCTCAAGAGCATGAACTCCTACCTGTAGAAGCTTTAATACGTGAACTCGCTGCTCAGTTTTATTTAGTTTTTGACAAGACAGAAATTGCTCAAACTTACCTGACTAAAGCCCATGCCTGTTACCAACGCTGGGGAGCGACTCGTAAGGTAAAAGACTTAGAGGAAAAATATCCTCAACTGATTCCTACCAGTTCCAACCTTGCCGCTTTGCCTGCTGAGACAAAAACCAAGAAAACTAGCTCTACTGGTAGTAGTGAGTCCTTAGACTTATCGACCGTTCTCAAAGCCTCACAAGCGATCGCTAGCGAAATTATTTTGAGTAATCTACTACAAAACTTAATAAAAATTGTTCTGGAAAATGCTGCCGCTGAAGCAGGAGTGTTAATTCTGACTAAGGAAAATCAACTGTTGATTGAAGCGACGGGAAGCACCACTTTCATAGGGAAAGACTTCCAGCCAACTTCTCCTAGTTACCAAGAACAGGATATCGCCCCTATCCACACAACTGTTTTGCAATCGATTCCCGTCGAAAGCACCCAAAACCTACCCATTTCAGTTATTAATTACGTCGCTCGCACGAAAGAGGTTTTAGTATTAAACGATGCGAGAACTGAAACTAACTTTAATACTGACCCTTATATCAAACGATGTCAGCCTAAATCCATTCTTTGCACTCCTATCCTCTATCAAGGGGAATTCATTGGAATTCTTTATTTAGAAAATAACTTAACAATAGGAGCGTTTAACCCTAAACGGTTAGAAGTCTTGAGGCTCCTCTCAACCCAAGCTGCTATCTCAATTCGTAATGCCGTACTATACAAACAATCCCAAACTTATGCGGAAGCGGCAGATGCGGCTAACCGAGCTAAGAGTGAATTTTTAGCCAATATGAGTCACGAATTACGTACCCCACTCAACGCTATCCTTGGCTTTACTCAACTCATCAATCGTGACTCATCCCTATCTGCCGAACATCAGCAACACTTAAGAATTATCAGTCGCAGTGGAGAGCATTTGCTATCTCTCATTAACAATATTTTGGAAATGTCAAAAATTGAAGCGGGTCGGCTTATGCTCAATGAAACGACTTTTGATTTAATCAGCTTGCTGGATACCCTAGAAAAGATGCTGAGTTTAAGAGCCGAATCTAAAGGTTTTGAACTTCGTTTTGAGATTGGCTCTGATATTCCTCAATATATATTAGCTGATGAAAGTAAATTGCGTTCTTGCTTAATTAATCTGCTCGGCAATGCGATTAAGTTTACCGAATCGGGACAGGTGACGTTGCGGGTGTTTAAAGGGTTGTTAGCGCAGCCGAACAGAGTTCAGGTTGAAGGTTGGAAGGTTGAAGGTTTGGAGGATGAGGAGTTGTTAGTGCACAGGGATGAAGTCCAGCTTGAAGGGGATGCTGCTCAGGATGCTACCGTTTTGCTAACGCGATCGCAAAATCATCTACGACAATCCGACAACCTGCAACCGGCTAACCTGCAACTTTCTAACTTACAATCCGACAACCTGCAACCGGCTAACCTGCAACTTTCTAACTTACAACCCGACAACTTACGGCCTGTTAACTTGCAATCTGGTAATTTAAAACCTACTAACTTGCAATTTAATAACTTTAACCGGATTAGCCTTCATTTTGAGGTCGAAGACACAGGCCCTGGCATTGCTCCCGAAGAAATTGACCTTTTATTTGAGCCTTTTGGGCAAACTCAAACAGGCCGAAATTCCCAACAAGGTACTGGACTGGGTTTACCGATTAGCCGAAAATTTGTACAACTGATGGGAGGGGATATTTCAGTTTGTGGCGGATTGGGTAAGGGGGCGATTTTTAAGTTTGATATTCAGGTTGGATTAGGCGAAGCGACTCAAGTTCAAATCACTCAGTCCAAATCTAAGGTGATTGGGTTAGCACCTGATCAAAGGAAATTTCGCATCTTAGTCGTTGAAGATCGTTTGGAAAATCGTCAGTTGATGGTTCAACTTTTGACAACAACGGGTTTTGTCGTGCAGGAAGCTCAAAATGGTCAACAAGCCGTAACTTTGTGGTCAAATTGGCAACCACACCTGATCTGGATGGATTTACGAATGCCTGTGATGGATGGATACGAAGCAACACAGCAAATTAGAGCGAGAGAGCGCTTTCGGAACACAGGAGTACAGGAGTACACGAGCACAGGAGTACGGGAGAGTGAAAATAGTACATCTGCGTCTTTTTCCTCAAATCTTGCTGCCTCTGAACAAACGATTATCATTGCCCTAACTGCTAATGCGTTTGAAGAAGATCGTCAACAAGCTTTATCCGTTGGTTGTGATGACTTTATTTGCAAGCCTTTTCGGGAGGAAGAAGTCTTTGAGAAGATGGCTCACTATTTAGGGGTGCGTTATATCTACGAAGAACCAACACCATTACAGGATAAAAGCGGAACGATGAGGAGTGAATGGGGAAAAGATTCTGAGCATTCTCATGCATCATCTAGAATCAATCAATTAAAAGACCATTTGGTTAAGATGCCTCCTGAATGGGTAGCAAAACTGCACGCCGCAGCTCTCTCGGCAAGGGAGAAAGAGATTTGGAAGTTGATTGAACAAATTCCTCCAGAACAGGCTGCTCTCGCTGAGGCACTCGCCAAAAAAGTTCAAGAATTCCGTCTCGATCAAATCATAGATTTAACCAGCAATGTGTAGCGATCGCACTTCATCCACGAAAGGAGACATCTTAGTCGTTGATGATGTCCCGGAAAACTTGCAACTCTTATCCACTATGCTATCTGAGCATGGATATGAAGTTCGTCGAGTGATCAACGGAAAACTGGCTTTGACAGTAGCCCATACCGATCCACCCGATCTAATTTTGCTCGACATTATGATGCCAGATCTCAATGGCTATGAAGTTTGTCAGCAGCTCAAAGCCAGTGCTGTTACCCGCGAGATTCCGGTCATTTTCTTGAGCGCTCTTGATGATGTGTTGGATAAGGTAAAAGCCTTTAGCGTTGGTGGAGTGGACTTTGTTACCAAACCGATTCAAGCTCAAGAAGTTGTAGCCCGCATTGAAAATCAACTCACCATCGTGCGTCAACGTTTATCTTTACGGGAGCAAACAGCGCAACTTCAACAGGAAATCAAAGAACGCCAACGTGCAGAAGCCGCCCTGCGAGAAAGTGCGAACAAGCTACATAACCATAATCTCGTTTTGACCAAACTCGCCAAAAATGTGGCACTGCATCAGGGAGATTTACAGGCTGCTTTAAAGGAAATTACACAAGCTAGTGCTCAAAATTTAGAAGTGGAACGCTCTAGTGTATGGCTGTTTGATCCAACAGTTACTAAAATTCAGTGCCTTGATCTATTTAAGAAGAGTATCAATCAACATTGCTCTGGCATGGAACTGCTAGCAGCCGACTATCCCTCCTATTTTCAAGCCTTACAACAAGAGCAAGTAATTGCAGCAAATGATGCTCATACCGATCCTCGAACTCAAGAATTTTCAAAAGCCTACTTGGCTCCTTTAGGTATTACTTCCATGCTGGATACACCCATCACAATCAAGGGAAAAACGGCAGGAGTGATCTGTTTAGAACAGGTTGGCGCAATACGTCATTGGACGCCGGAAGACCAGAATTTCGCTCGCTCACTAGCGGATTTAGTTTCATTAGCAATTGAGGCACGAGAACGGAAACAGGCAGAAGAAAGCCTGCAACAACTCGAAGAACGTTGGCAGTTAGTACTCGAAGGCAACAATGACGGAATATGGGACTTGAACTTAATCACCGGTGAAGTCTTCCTTTCTTCTCGATGGAAAGAAATGTTGGGGTATGAGGGCTACGAAATCGAGAAAAATCTACAGCAATGGCAGGAATGGACGAACTATATTCATCCTGAGGATGTAGAGCGGGTTAGGGCGGCTAAGCAAGCTTACCTCAAGCAAAAAGTTTTGCATTTTGCTCAAGAATATCGCTTGCGTTGTAAGGATGGAAGTTACAAATGGGTATTAGGTCGAACTCAGGCTGTATGGGATGAACAAGGAAAACCTGTGCGCTTAGTTGGCTCTATCCGGGACATTAGTGTTCGCAAACAAACTGAAGCGGCACTGCACGCCAGTGAAGCGAAAAATCGAGCTATTGTTGAAGCGATTCCAGATTTGTTATTTCGGATGAGCGGGAACGGAACATATCTGGACTTTAATGCTCCTAATTTTAGTCAATTGGCGGTGCCGCCCAGTGTCTTTTTAGGGAAAAAAACAACTGAAGTGCTATCCCCGGATGTTGCTGAACCCTTTGAACGTCACATCCAACTCGCCTTGTCTACCCGGCAAGTTCAAGTTTTTGAGTATCAGTTAACGCCGATAAATGGGGTTGTATCCGATTTTGAAGCTCGGATTGCTCCGGTAGGAGAAGACGAAGTTCTCTGTATTGTTAGAGATATTAGCGATAAAAAACGGGCTGAAACCACCATCCGAGAGAGCGAACATCGATTCCGCGCTATTTTTGAACACGCGCCTGTAGGCATCAATTATTTAGATTTAAACACGATGTCTCGCCGGATTAACCAACGCTGGTGCGATATTCTCGGCTATAGCAAAGACGAGCTGATTAATATTAATTTCCAAGAGCTGACTCACCCCGACGATCGCACTTTTGATGACCAGTATATTGTCAAACTGCTTTCGGGAGAAATTGCGAATTATTACATAGAAAAACGTTACATTCGTCAAGATGGCAGCTCTGTTTGGGTGACTTTAACGGTGTCGCTAGTGCGCGACTCCAACGGAACGCCGCAATCGATGATTAGCGCGATCGCAGATATCAGTGAGCGAAAAATAGCGGAGGAAGCCTTGCGTGAGAGTGAGAGACGCTTCCGGGCTATTTTTAATTCCAGTTTTCAATTCACCGCCGTAGTGCAACCCGATGGCACATTACTCGATGCCAATCAAACAGCCCTCGATTTCACAGGAAGGGACTTATCCAAGCTATTTGGGCATCGATTGTGGGAAGCTCAATGCTGGATTGATCCCAAAAAAAAGAAAACGACAAGCCAACATCAACGCAAAAAAGCGCCTCGCCTCACTTCAAAACAGGAGCATCTTAAAAATGCGATCGCTCGTTCTGCTCAAGGTGAGACAGTCCGTTATGAGGTTGATCTTAAAGGTGCAAACAATGCGATAGCCACCCTTGATGTTTCCATCAAACCCGTCTTAGACTCTAGCCAAAATGTGGTACTGCTGATTGCAGAAGGACGCGACATCACCGAGCGCAAACAAGCCGAAGAAACTTTCCGACAAATGGCCGAGCGGGAAAAAGCGATCGCGAGAGTGATTCAACACATGCGCCAGACGTTGAATATTGAAACCATCTTCACCGCCACAACCCAAGAATTACGGCGAGTGATTAATTGCGATCGCATCGGCATCTATCGATTTAATCCAGACTGGAGTGGAGAGTTTGTCGCTGAGTCGGTAGGAGGTGAGTGGATTTCTTTGTTGCGGCAACAGTACAACGACTCCACTTTTACTACAAATACTGTAGAAGACTTGGGTTGCGCTGTAAAAACCTTAAGTAGTACCAATGAGCCAGTGCGGGATACTTACTTACAAAAAACTCAAGGTGGCGCGTACCGCCGAGGTGCATCATACCTTGCAGTTGAAGACATTTACCAAGCTCACTTTTCCTCCTGTTACATTCAACTTTTAGAACGATTTCAAGCTAGAGCCTACATCACCGTCCCCATTTTCTGTGGGAGTAAACTTTGGGGATTACTCGCAACTTATCAAAATTCCGATGCCCGTCAATGGAAAACAGCAGAAATTAATATGATGCTGCAAGTTGGGAGTCAGTTAGGAGTCGCTTTGCAGCAAGCTGAATTACTCGAAGAAACACAAAGACAATCCGCTGCACTGCAACAAGCTTTACATGCAGCCGATGCCGCCAACCGCGCCAAAAGTGAGTTTTTAGCCAATATGAGCCATGAGTTGCGTACTCCACTCAACGCTATCCTCGGCTTTACCCAAATCATGAATCGCGACCCCTCTCTATCCCATCAGCATCAGCAATATTTGGGCATTATCAATCGTGCGGGTGAACATCTGCTAGATTTGATTAATGATGTGCTGGAAATGTCCAAAATAGAAGCAGGACGAATCGCTTTGCATGAAAACTGCTTCGATTTAATTCGCCTGCTAGACAATTTAGAAAATATGTTCCGACTCAGAGCGGAGGCAAAAAATCTCGATTTGATTTTTGATATTGCCCCAGACATTCCCCAATGCATCAAAACTGACGAAAGTAAGTTGCGCTCCTGTTTAATTAACCTACTGGGTAATGCCATCAAATTTACTGAATCTGGTAAGGTGACGTTGCGTGTGAGTGGGAAATGGGGAACAGGGAACAGCGAACAGGGAACAGAGAATGGGGAGGAAATAAGAGAGAGATTGGAACTCTCACCCCTAGCAGCACCCAGTAATTCTTCTGAAGAAAGAATGAGTGAAGCAGAAAACAGAACTGAGGTTTCTCTGTCTTTGTTCCCCCTGTCTTCTTCTTGTGTTCCCCCATCTTCGTTCTCAACTTCCGATGAGCAATGTCTATTTACCCATTCTCGTTTGTTGTTTGAAGTCGAAGACACGGGGCCGGGCATTGCATCTGAAGAAATTGCTTTATTGTTTGAGCCGTTTGGACAAACAGAAGCGGGCCGAAAATCTCAGCAAGGGACGGGATTAGGTTTACCCATTAGTCGCAGATTTGTGCAGTTAATGGGGGGAGATATTCAGGTTAGTAGTGTATTAGGAGGAGGCACTACCTTTGCGTTTGATATTCAGATGGCTCTCGCTGATGCAACTGAAATTCAAATTACCCAAACCAAGCGCAAGGTGATTGCTTTAGCACCGAACCAATCGGAGTATCGTATCTTAGTGGTTGACGATCGCTTTGAGAGCCGTCTGGTGTTAGTTGCATTATTCACCTCCATCGGATTCTGTGTCAAAGAAGCGGAAAATGGTCAAGAAGCGATCGCAATCTGGGAAAGTTGGAAACCCCACCTCATCTTTATGGATATGCAAATGCCAGTCATGGATGGGTATGAAGCTACTCGTCAGATTAAAGCCAGAGAGCAGGAGAGGAAGGGAACACAGGAGCTGGGGAGATGGGGAGATGGGGAGAGTGAGAATGTTTCTGCGTCTTGTTCAATTCCTGCCTCCTATCCCCAAACGATCATTATTGCGCTGACTGCCAGTGCCTTTGAAGATGAGCGACAGATGGTTTTATCCATGGGTTGCGATGATTTTGTCGGTAAACCCTTCCGAGAAGCCGAGTTGCTAGAAAAAGTAAGCCAACATCTCGGAGTAATTTATCTTTATGAAGAAACAACCGATCAAACTGAAGCAGGAACTCAAAAAACCCAAGAAAGTTTAACTGCTGCTGACTTGAAATCTGACTTAGCTCAAATGCCGACTCAGTGGTTAGTCGAACTCCAAAATGCCGCTGCGATAGGGAGCGATGATACTGTTTTGGCGCTGATTGCCGAAATTCCTCAGGAATATGCTCATTTAGCAGAAGTGTTAACTGATTTAGTCCAAAACTACCAATTTGAAAAAATTATAATATTAACAACGTCTTAAATAGGAA
>CBKWLJ010000267.1:0-12771 GCA_966675205.1 uncultured bacterium | reverse complement strand
TATCTTCTTCGATTTCTGCTAGTTCACTCCGTTCTTCTTCGTCTTCCCATTTCGACTCATCTGTCATATCAAACCATAACCACTCTTCAGATTCATTCACCGTTGTTGCTAATGCATCCAAATTTTCAGTATCAAAATTGTGTTCTTGTTGTTTGTTAACGGATTCAACAGTAAGCTGGGCAAAGCCCTGAGAATTTTCTATTAACAGAAATTCAGCTACAATTTCAGCCTCTGGCACAACTAATTCTTGATGGAACTCAGTACTACTATTGATGTTCTCTTCGGGTCGTTGGGGTAAATTTGAAATAGTCATTCTTGGGTTAATTGATTGTTGCTAATGATTTAGGACTTAAGCAAAATTTGTATGTATGCATATAAGACTTAAATCCAATTTTTAGTGAACTGCATTTAAGTTTACTTACGCATTATTTTTCTAAAAAAAACGTCGCTTGTCAAATATTCTTGCTTGATTTAATGCAAATTTTTCATAAACTTAATGCAAAAATATCAGTTGTATTTTGGGTAAATACTACGCCTCAGTTTTTCTTGTAGTAACAGTTGTAAAGCTGTAGGAAGGAATTGCCTACAACTCAATAAAGGCAAGGTTTCCAAAATTTTTTGCTCACTAACTCCATTCTAAATATTTGTCCAGATACTTAGTATAGTTTTCCTCAGTCCTGAAAAAATTCCAATAGTCTGCAAAATTTTATGAAATTTTTTAACTAAAATAAAACATAAACACTTTTCGTAAAAGAAACTTATTAAATTCGTTAGAACTACCGTAGCTGCTTTAATTGGAGAGTAGCAAAAACACCTCTCGGAAACTGGGCAGCGACTCAAGGGGCTTATGACTTTTAGCGATCGCTCTGGGTAATTCGGGAAATTTATCGTGAAAAAAAGCCATGCGCCCAAAGCCAGAGGTTCGGCACAGGGATGTTTCCTAGTTTAAGCGACACGTTCCAATAAACTTTCCCTGCCAAGTCAGAAGCTGGATTTATCGGCTGGGCAATTATTGAATTGACCAATTTTGATGGTTATATGAAGCTAAATCAGTTGATTGCTGTATTGCAAGTAGATGGACAGCCAGTGCGGTTAGACTGCTCTCTTCCGTAGTTTTACGAAATTTTAGCGTGTTAGATTGTATTCACCAATAAAGTCTCTCAAATCAGGGAATTAGAGCAGTGGGTGCGGCATAACCTGATTGGCATAAGTGTGAGACGGCGAATTCGCTATAACTCATATTGCACTTCTCGGTTGTGTAGGTCACGGCTAGAGGCACGATATTCAAGCCCTTACAGATATTATCGCTCTTCTGTCTTCTACCTTCTGCCTTTTGCTATATCTGTTCTAGTCAATTGAAAGCCGCTACAGTTAGATGCTTTAGATATGGGGTGCAGATAGCATTTGTACTTTATCTGTTTGTCTTCTGAACTACTCATGAATAAAGTCCTTCAATTTGCCTTTCCTTTACTGGTCGGTTGTTTGAGTTTTTCCGGTATCGCTCAAGCTTTACCTGACATGACAGCCAATGCTGTTGATGCGTGGTTTCAACGCAATCGCTCGATTGAAACGAAAGATGGGACTGCTCGATTGTCCGTCTTTTTCAATGCCCAAAACAATGTCCAAGAGGAGGTCATTGACGCCCGCCCAAAATGCTATGGCTCTCCTGAATGTATAACAGTACTTTTTCAGAGAGTGAATAGTTCAGGTGGACAAATTGAGGCAGCAAGGATTGCAATCGGAGATAAGTTTATCAAAAAATTTTGGGGGCAAAAGATTTTAGATGATTTCAAGTCGTCAACACTGATAGAGACTGCCTCTTATAGCGGCCTAAAACGATGGTATAAGGGGAAAATATACAACTACGAGACATGGCATTCAGACTCTACAGTCGCCCACTTTCGTGTTGTATCTAAGAAATCCGATCAGGCTAAACGGATTAGAGAATATAAATCCTGTTTTCAAAATCCAAGCAGTTGCGACCCCTAGCTATTGACCTGCCACGATACGATATTAACTCAAACAATCGGGTTCAATAAAATCATGCAACTCATCAAATCTGCGGCAGCGATCGCCATTGCTTCTCTATCTATATTTTCAACACCTGTCCTTGCTCAAGTAAACCAAGAACGGTGGGTAGACTTTGGTAAAACCAATAGTGGGGAAGCACTAAAGTTAAACGAAACAAGTATTAATTTTGAGATGATGTTGGTTGATGATACTCTCAACAATGAAGATGGATTCTATGACAATTTGCCAAAAATAAGAGTTGTTACCTTTGACTACAGCGTTGGGGGTCGAAAAAGAAGTGCATACACTAAATCTTGTAATCGTGGAAACTTAGCCGCTAACCCAAACTGGAGAACCTATACTTCTTTCATAGACTACTGGCCTCAATATTTTTCAGTTGAGGCTGACAGCGTTGCTAGCAAGAGAATGTTGCAACGAGTTTGCACTTTAAGCTTGGGTCAACAATAATTACGCGAAAGGCAAAAAACACAGAATTTATGTATCGCAAACTTGGCTTAACCGTTTTAGCGAGCATGACTTTATTGAGTGCGGCGTTTCCTGCTTCTGCGGAAGTTCTGGAAATAAAGTTACGCAAAAATATGCTATATCAGGATGCAAAAGCTTTACTGGTCAATTCAGGTTGGCAGTATGCGAGTTTACCTGCCTATGGCTATCGTGAAACTGATGAAAAAGTCAGGTCAGAATGTTTCGGAGATGTCAAAATCTGTAATGAGTATCCAGAACTCTTAACCTGTAGTGGTCAAGGGTATTGCTTAATGTCATTTTATGACCACTTTGGTAATGTTTTATCGGTGACAACCTACGGGTCACTCATGAGTAAAGAGCTACATGTGATGGGTTGGAGCCTGAAGTCGGACAAAGCCGATAGCAAGGAACAGTGGAATTTTCAGCAAGCCCAGAAGATTATCTTGCCCTATCTTCAGAGTAATAACTGGAACAATGTTGAAAATTTCTGTGATGAAAGCTCGTGTAATCCAGTTCATACGTTTCTTCCGCAGTACAAACTTCCCTATAAAAATAAAGAGGCAGTGCTTGTTGCGACAGCATCCATTAACAAAGGATCGGACTGTCACGCTTGCGCTCCACACCTGAGCTTTTTTGAGTTCGAGAAACAACCTGCCGGATGGAAGTTAGTCAATTCTTACCTCGCTGCTTCGCGTTGGGGTTCTTGGGGTACGGTTGAAGCAACCGATATCACGGTGAAAGTGTTAGGAAATAATGGCGATAATCTCTACGGAATAATGCATGAGGGTAGTGGAACAGGGCAGGGGTGGTTCGTTTCCAGTACATCAATCTATGCAAAGGTAGACGGTTCTCTACGTGAAGTATTACCCCTCCTCACAACCAGTGAAAATAATAGTGGGGCAGGTGGAGGGCAGGGTGGAAAGGCTTTAACCGATTGGGACAGTAAGATTACAATTCAACCAGGCACGAAGGGATTCTTTAATATATTAGTAGAGCGTAAGGGCATCCGTGAAGGAAAGCCCTTTTCTGAGAGGGAGCTATTTAAGTTCAACGGACAGAAATATGTTCCTAGTCAGGTTTAAAGTTGATCTACAACCGATGATGCTAGCCGTTAGACCTTAGAACAAATGTACAATTATCGCGCTATTTTGAAGCGGGTGGGTATTGTGCTTATCGCGGTTGGGATTCTCGATATCGCGTATTGGATCTATTGCATATCACAAGGTCAGAGCTATTCATCCATGTTCAACATCCCAACTGTGGTGGCGGGTGTGTTTCTCTTTCGGGGTAGCCTGCGCGCTGTTCCCCTAGTGACGTGGTTCGCCGCTTTCATTCTCTCTTACTTCGTCAGCGAACTCATACTGCTTCCCTTTTTGAACCCAGCAGAACTCTGGGCAATTCAATTTCGCCTCGATCCGATCGCTCTTTGTAGGTCGCTTCTACTTACAATTACACTGATCGCCCTTTATTTTTGGGTCTACACACAGCTACGAGCTGCATCTGTAGTGTCGGCAAGCGTTAAATCTGGTCATTCTGCCTCCGCTCTGAAGTTTGCATTCATCTTTGGGGTAGCGCTCGTAGTTTTACCTGTTGGCATGATGCACTTCATGCGAGATGGCGCGGCTGGAGCTAAAGCAGTGGAGGTAGCCCGTACTCAATACGGAGAAAACTACAAGTATTATCTCACAGGCTTAGGTTGGTCGAACGGGAATGTACAGGCTAGCCTCACCGCATACAACGAACAGGAGATAAAATCTGTTCAAGTAGAGTGGGAGCAGCGATCAAAGTAGCAAAAGAGCGATCGCTAGATGCTATCAACATATTTTCTTATCGATGTTAGAGTGCGTTATTAGGTAGTATTAGCAAAATTTCTGTGCAGTCAATCCTCTTGCTTTAATGCCAACAAACGACTCTGAACTGCCAATCCAAGCTCGGAGAATCCTGGATGCGATCGCCTTTACTCCCTTTGAGCAATGCCAACCCTTGAGCCGCGAGTTTGACGACATTCCTGCTCGTCCTGGCATCTATGCAATCAGGCACAAAACCGATGGGTTGCTCTACATCGGTAAAACCAAGAGTCTACGAGGACGCTTCAGTGGTGGGCACAAGGCTTTTTTGTGGGCATGGTTGGACAAATATAGTGATGAGGACATTCGGATTGCAGTGCAGGTAATTTCTTACTGGGAGAACCCTGCGTTACTATTGGAGCTAGAAGCCATCATTTTAAGAGCCACTGAACCCCCTTACAACGTCCAAATTCCAGCCGAAAGGTGAAGCTATGCAAGCCAAACTTCAGGAGCAACTTTCTCCCACTGATGCCGAAATCATTTTGGGACGACTGCCTGAGCGAATTCGAGCAGCTTTAATTTCCCGTGCAGCGGAAATTGACTATCCAATTGAAGCAGTCATTGAGATGGCGATCGCCAGTTTCCTGGACACAGAGGCACTAGGTTTTGCCGATTGCAAACCGGGACGTGGATTATAAAGGAAAGATCGCGGCGGTCTAACAATTGTCAGCTGATGAGGATGGGGTGATTCGGAGTCAGGTGTTTCCAGGCTTGTGGTTGGCAGCGGATGACTTATTGACTGGGAGGGGCGAGTGCTAGCTGTGTTGCTCCGAAGGGTTGGCGGCACCGGAACATGATGAATTTGTGCAGCAGCGATCAAAGTAGGAGAGGGCAATTCCGCTGCAAAGGTATAAACACACAAATCATTGCTTTATACTACAATTGTAGTATGTCTTGCCAGAGAACTTTTCGCATGTTTACTCGTTTTGAGAAACTACACAGGCGTGCATCAGAACTAAAAAACTGCTTCTACTGTGGCAATCCTCTTCCAGCAACAGCTAGAGAACACATCTTCAATTCATCTTGGGGCGGTTCGTATAAGACAGATGAATTGATTTGTTACAAATGCAACAATAGCTTCTCAGCGCAAACAGATAAAGCATTTACTGTTTACGTACAAGCTGTGATGAATTCGTGGTCATTCAAAGGGGAACGTCATAAAGAAGTACCCCAGATCGTCTTGAAGGGCGACTATTTTTTAGACAAAGGAGCAAAGTTAAAACTTAAACAACCCCTTATTGAAGATAAGATTCAGCCCGATGGAATGATCAAATCAAATCTTGTTTTCAATTCCAAAACTCAAGCTAAACGTTGGATAGAAGGGGATGGTATGGCTACTTGGCTGGGGAGATATCCCTCAACCGAAGAACAGGAACATCTTAAGAAAATCATCAGAGAAGCACAGCCAAACATAACAGATGCAAAACCTCAAATCACTTCAACTCAGCTAAATCTCCGAGAACAATATCGTTCTTCAGCACATACAATTCTCAAATGTCTGGGATTTTTCCTACCAGAGTGGGTTCAGGGAGACTTGACCAAGCCAATCCGAGAATTTGCTCGATATGATAAAGGTGATTGGCGGACTTTTGCTGTTGAGACTGAACAATTGTTTTCAGTAGCTGAACAAGCGACAAGCATTTGTGGTTTAGGAGTTCACCATAATTCAGTAGAAGTTTACTGGAGTTCTTCGACAAAAATGGTAGTCGGAGTATTGACTATTCTTAACCGTGTTAAGAGAGCGGTTGTCATTGCCCAAAATTATTCTGGATTAGACTCTATATTATATGTCGTTGAAGATATACACGGTTCCAAGAAGCCGCCAGAGTCAGTATTTACTGAATTTGCGCCAAACCTACTCTGTGTGCCTTTATTGGGCGTTCAATATTTTTCATGTTCCAATAAGATATATCAGTATTTTCATGATGAACTCGCAGTTTTGATGGGAATTTACTATCCAATCGATGCAATTACGGCGACTTTAATTCAAAAAATTGAAAAAAGTAATAAGAAAAATTTGAAAGTTGACCAGGTAAGTTTAGAAGAATACCTAAACTTATTTTTGAGCTTTCTCCAAGATTTAGGTAAAATTGCTGATACTTCTGTAGACATAAAGAAAGCGCGCTTTAAGCTTTCCAAATATGGTTTCGCTACCCTAGCCAATCAGCATGTTGGAAAATCATATACAGATCCAGATGTTGAATCCATTATGGCATCGGCGTTTGAGGGTACTGTAAGGGACTTTCATCTTGGAGTACTTAGCGTAGGCTAACACAGTGGTGCAGCAGTTACCGCTCTTCCATCACTCTCGGATAAATTGACGAGTTTGAGAGGATACAGCCAACGGAAAATTAAGGTTTTACCCCAGACTGACGGAAGAGGGTTACTCCCTTCCCGCCAGAAGATTACCTATTTTCAACTCCCCCAGCTCCCTCAGCTTCCCCAGCTTCCTCAGCTCCTTCAGCATAGGTATTCTTAGAGCGGGAAGGGAGTAAAAGCTCAGATTGCGCGTGAAGGTTTTATGTATCTGCCTAAGCGCGGCAAAGGTAGCCACGAGCGTTGGCGACATCCTCTGCTCAGGAAAACACTTACAATTCCGGGCAAGGATGGGGATGATGTGCCACTCTACCTAGAAAAACAGTTGGCACAGTTATTAACTGAACTGGAAGAGCTAAGGGAGGATGAGAATTTATGAGTCGATACAGCATGATTGTTCAATGGTCTGATGAAGATCAGCTTTTCCTAGTCACGATTCCAGAGTTTAGCGATCGCGTTGTTATGCCTTGCACTCATGGCAAAAGTCGTGAGGAAGCAATTCGTAACGGTGAAGAAGTGATTGAAATGTACTTGGAAGCTTGGCAAGCTGAAGGTGAATCAATCCCTGAACCCAGTACGCTACAAATTGCTTAATATCATTGCCCCATCTCAGGAAAGCTGAACTGATTGAAGGAGCTCTCTACGTGCCTGCTGCGCTGCATTCTAAAAGTCATGGTCAACTTTACACAAATGTGAAGTGAAATGTCTCGTCAACGCGCACAACAATTAGCATCGAAATTTCTAGCTTGTGCAGATCCAACAGGCTGGTTTGAGGTGCTTTATGCAGAAGCAGGGAGCAACTATGCTGCTGTGCCTTGGGCTGATCTAGCTCCGAATCCAAATTTAGTTGAGTGGGTGACGAAACACAATCTTGTAGGCAAGGGTAGAACTGCGCTCAAGATAGGTTGTGGCTACGGTGATGATGCAGAATTTTTAGCTGGACTAGGCTTTCAGGTTGTCGCATTCGATATCTCGCCAACAGCAATTTCAGAATGCAAGCGGCGTTTCCCAAATTCTCAAGTGTCCTACCAGGTAGCAAATTTGCTCAAGCCACCAGATACTTGGTTTAAAAGCTTCAACTTCGTCCTTGAATCCTACACGCTTCAAGTGCTACCTCCTGAGTTGCGCGTTGTCGCCATCTCAAACATCAGTCACTTTGTTGCACCATCGGGTCAACTACTTGTAATCGCCAGAGGTCGAGAAGAACCAGACTCTCCTGGAGAGATGCCGTATCCACTGACTAGACGTGAACTTGAGCAGTTCGATCGCTTGGGTTTGAGAAGTCAGGGCTTTGAAGACTACTTTGACACCGAAAGTCCTCCTGTTCGGAGATTTCGTGTTTTGTATACAGCTTCAAATGTGGCCTAACAAACTCACTACACCGGAACGAAACTTACCTAATCAAACTCTGGTGCCCAAATTTCGGCCACTGCCAACTCCCATCCCGGTAGCAGTTCCGGCACCGTCAGTACATCCCCATCGTGCAAAACTACCTTCTCCACGCCTGAACGATAAACCTCCATCGTCCGACTGCGCGGATCAACTAAAACCCCAACCTGTGTTCCTAAAGCTAAAAACTCTTGAATCTTCTGACGCAACTTAGGCAAAGAGTCAGTTTTGGATTTAACCTCAAACATCAAATCGGGGACTAACTGAGCATAGTCTCCTGTTGTTCGCCGCAATCGTTCTGCTTGCACAAATGATGCATCCGGTGCACGCACGTCCTTATCGGCATTGGGAAGAATGAATCCAGCATTGGATGCAGTCACTCGCCCCAACCGGCGAGGTCTTACCCAGTTACGCAACTGAGCGATAATCTCAGCGGCAACTTCATCAGATTCATACCCTGACGGACTCATGACAATAATCTCCCCACCCACCAACTCCATCCGATAGTCTGGATGCTGCACTTGCAATTTTTCCAGGTCTTTAACCGTCAAACCAGCCATCAGACTCCTCCAGCAACAATTCGGCGTACACCCTCATTTTCTACTCAATTTAAGGAATCAGACGTAGGCTTCTTTTTGGAGTCTCTATCAGTTTGCGATCGCGCTCTCTTCATGAATGATGAAATTCCAAGTTCTGGGAATCGCTGGACTGGTCGGCAAACGCTTTGAACTCGATCGCATCGTGACTACAGAAGAGGCGCACACCGTTACTATGATCGCGCGATAATGCACGTAGCCGATCTTGATTGTGGAGCCTCGCCTCGCGATCCACCTCCATCATCGATTGGTAGAAACGCATTCCTGGCGTGCAGCGTCGCTGGTCGGAGTCCATTTCGTGTCGGTAAAAGTAGGCATCGCCTGCATTCAGCAGCCAACCCTCCCGTGTCTTGATCGCAATGCCAGCATGACCCCGTGTGTGGCCAGCAAGCGGGATGAGGAGAATCTCCGGCGGCAGTCCCTCAAGATCGCGGACTGCCTCGAAGCCAAACCAGGGTTCGCCCCCCGGCGAATAGAACTTCCAGCGTTTTACCTCGTCCCACTGGTCTGGACGATACCGCTGGCTGGCAATGAAACCGCGCCTATCCTGCGCTGCGTCAATTTCGGTCTGCATTACGTGTACGGTTGCCTCCGGGAAATCCTCCAGGCCACCAGCATGATCGAAATCGAGGTGTGTAAGCACAATATGACGCACGTCTCGTGCAGAAAAACCCAACCGCTCAAGTTGATCGATCGCCGTGTACTTGCGATCGAACTGGATACCATTGAAATGAATAAAGAACGGGCTGAGCCGTGAGTAAGGCGAATTGACATCACGCAGCCCGAAGCCAGTATCGATCAGAACAAGTCCTTGGTTTGTCTCGACAAGCAGGCAGTGGCAAACGAGGCGAGCTGTTAGACCCTTACTGAAGCCATCGAAGAGCGCCCCACCGATCGGGCACATGCAGCCACAATTGAGATGATGAATGTGCATAAATACTCTGCCCTAAACTTCTATCTGACTGCTCCACGCGCAGCATCGCTGTGGATTGCTTCTGTTCACTACCAGACAGTCTGCGCGAACTGTACGATTTCAACTTTTACAATGCTAGGAAGGCAAGCGTGCGATCGCGTCTTTCCAAGGAAGGAGGGCTGTTGTGTGTTTGAGGTTACCTTTGGAGGAGTCCTGTCTATGTATAGCAGTCGCCAAGGTGATGAGGATAAAGCAAAATCCTGAAACCTTGACTCCTCAATATGCATCCCTTCTGCCCTAGAGTCCTTTACCCTTTGCCTTTTGCTATGGCTCTCATGGACAAGGCGATCGCAAACCCAATGGCTCTACCACCGTCTTTGCGGCTTCCGACGAAATTTTTGAGGGAACTTAAAATGGAGCAATCAGTCAGCTAAAACGTCAAGGAGAGAGACAACCAGGAATCTCTACCTCAAGGAAGAAACAGTGTTCTGACCCCCACTCTCCGTGTTTTTTTATGGATGTTCTGAGCTGAGTGAAAGGTGGACACAACGAGAGTAAACACTGGTACTATTAGTCTGCCCTATCCTAACAATTTCTTGCGTTCTCTTTCATTTCGCAATAGGTAATTTTTCCCTACTAGATTGGGTGAAGAGATTACCCAGAAATTTATTGTATTAGTACTTTATAAACTCTTAATATATATAAGAATAGCTAATTGAGTCGTAGTCGTTGATACTTACCATTTGGAAAATTTTAACGTAAACTTGTGTGAAGCGGAAGTTGCCAACCAGTCAAGTCAAGTATCTTTTTCTTGATTAATTATCCACGAAATTAAATAGACGGAAGAATTATTATGTACAAAGAAGCCGAAAAACAGTCTCCTCACCAGGTTGTGATTATTGGTGGCGGATTTGGTGGGCTTTATGCCGCACAAACGCTAAAAAATGCCCCGGTAGAAGTTACGCTAATCGATAAACGAAACTTTCATTTGTTTCAGCCCTTACTTTACCAAGTAGCGACTGGCAAAGTATCTCCCGCAGATATTTCCTCTCCCTTAAGAGCGATATTGAGTCGTCAGAAAAATACAAAAGTGCTGATGGGAGAAGTGACAGATATAGACCCCAAAAAGCAAATTATTCAGCTTCAGGATGAAGAGCTATCTTATGACACCTTGATTGTCGCTACTGGCGTTAGTCACCACTACTTTGGTAACGAACACTGGGCAGAAAAAGCACCCGGACTGAAAACAGTAGAAGATGCCCTGGAAATCCGGCGACGCATTTTCCTTGCCTTTGAAGCCGCAGAAAAAGAAACTGATCCAGAAAAGCGTCGTGCCTGGTTGACGTTTGTGATTGTGGGAGGTGGGCCTACAGGTGTGGAATTAGCTGGCTCACTAGCAGAACTTGCTTATAGTACTTTAAAGCAGGACTTTCGTCACATTGATACATCGGAAACGAAGATTTTGCTTTTAGAAGGCATGGATCGGGTTTTGCCGCCCTACCCACCGGAGTTATCTGCAAAAGCGCAAGATTCGCTGGAGCATTTGGGTGTTACGGTACAGACTAAAGCCTTGGTGACTAATATTGAAGACAATGTGGTAACTATTCGTAATGGCGATCGCACCGAAGAAATTCCCGCGCAAACCATTCTCTGGGCAGCAGGGATGAAAGCTTCTGGGATGGGTAAAGTACTCGCTGATCGCACCGACGTACAACTTGATCGCGCAGGGCGAGTGATGGTAGAACCTGACCTGAGTATATCGGGGTATCCCAATATCTTTGTCATTGGAGATTTAGCAAATTACTCTCACCAAGACGGCAAACCGCTACCGGGCGTTGCCCCCGTCGCCATGCAAGAAGGGCAGTATGTTGCCCGTTTGATCAAAAAGCGTCTCAAAGACCAGACTCTTCCCACCTTCCGCTATTTGAACTATGGTAGCTTGGCGGTGATCGGGCGAAATGCCGCCGTTGTCGATTTGGGGTTTGTGAAGTTTTCCGGCATCTTAGCTTGGTTTGCCTGGGTATTTATTCACATTTTGTTCTTAATTGAGTTTGACAACAAATTGATTGTGATGATTCAGTGGGCTTGGGACTACTTCACTCGGAAACGAGGAGCACGTCTGATTACAAATCAAGAGGGACTACCAAGCTTGGGTGTTGAAGAACAGAGTGATTATCGGACACCCGTTAAGGTGTAAGTCTGACGAAACCGCGTTGATCCAGGGGAAAGGGGAAGGGTTAAAGGGGAAAGAGCAAAGGAAAGACGGTATCTTATCCCTTTTACCTTTTACCTTGTCCCTAGAGAGAAGCGACTCCTTCCCCCTTACCTGAAGAGGAAATCAAATATCGGGCGATCGCTCCCATCTGTTTAAGTTCGCAGTATCGTGGTTAAAAGCCAGATCAAATGCTTTGCCAGCCTATATACAGGTTCGCAAAGCGCCATACCCATCCCCCCATTTTCCCGAAAGTCAAGCTTTCTAGAGAAAGGTTAGAATTATCGTTCATGGATAGGGTAAATCGCCGATAGCTTGCCTCCTCCTCAGACTCATGAGTAATTTTCCAGATTTGTCCAACTACGGTTTCAGGGTCGTTCGAGAACTAGGACACAATCGTAATGGTGGGAGAGTGACATACCTCGCTACTCCCTTGCCTGTAACATCCCCTCAGCATAAAAATCTCTCTGAATCTTCCCCCCTTAACCAAGAGGGATTGAGAATAGCCAAGGAGAGAACGGGAAGAAAACCCGTTGTGATCAAGCAGTTTCAATTTGCCAAAAGTACCACAAATTGGTCAGATTACGATGCGATCGAGCGCGAAATCCAAGTATTACGAGGACTGAATCATCCTGGTATTCCTCGTTATCTGGGTTCCTTTCAAACCCCTACGGGCTTTTGTCTGGTGCAAGAGTACAAAAACGCCCCCTCTCTTGCCGCACTCCGCAGTTTTGATCCAGATGAGATTAAGCAAATCGCTGTTTCGTTACTCAATATCCTGATCTACCTGCAAAGCCGCATCCCCCCGATTTTTCATCGAGATATCAAACCAGAAAATATTCTAGTTGATGACAAGATCAATGTTTACTTAGTCGATTTTGGCGTAGCTCGAATTGGCGATGGAGAAGTGGCAATGAGCAGTGTTGCCAAAGGCACCATCGGGTTTATGGCTCCAGAACAGCTTTTTAATCGGCAGCTTAGTGAAGCGTCAGATTTGTATGG
>CBKWLJ010000266.1:0-12791 GCA_966675205.1 uncultured bacterium | reverse complement strand
GGAGCAATTTATCTTGCTGCTACCGTTATCTGGCTTAATTGATGACACGCCCTAAGAAGCAGTACAAGTTCTCTTGTCTGTTTCTGTCAGAGCGCTAAAGTTGAAAGGGAGAATCTTGCAAACCATCAGCTCAGCCGTCTTCTTATGACAGAGGTAGATTTGAGCGATCGCAATCAAACGAAAGCAGAGTTAATCGAGCAATTGGCTGCACTACAACGAGAAGTTGTTGAACTGCAAGCCACCCAAGTAGCGTTTAATACGCTTCGTGAGCTACTTCTCACTTCAATCACAACAAGGAAAACGGTGAAAGGGCCGCTCATGCTCAAATCCGTTTTACAGCAGATTTTAAAAGTTGCGATCGCACTAACCGAGGCTGACGAAAGTAGCCTATTTTTACTCGATGCTGAGGGAAAAGTCACTGAAAGTATCCTCGCTCGCGGTGCCGTCATCCGAGACATCAAGCAAAAGCTCATCGGCATGGTTTTGGATAAAGGACTTGCCGGTTGGGTAATTCGCCATCGTCAAGTCGGACTGATTACCGACACGATGAATGATGAACGCTGGATCACATTACCCAATCAACCCTACACCACTCGTTCTGCTTTGAGTTTGCCAATTTGTCACGGTAAGGTGCTACTAGGCATCATTACCCTCATGCACTCCCATCCCGGACACTTTAGTCCAGAATGTGTTCAAGTCATGCAGATGTGTGCTGAACAAATGGCACTGATTATTGAAAATGCTTTACTTCATATTGAGCCTATTCAACAACAAACTGCTCCCGTAGAGCCACCCGTCACTTTACATCAGGAAGAAAACTTCGATTTCGATGATATAGACAAAATAGACAAAAGTGAGAATCAATTATCACCTGAAGACAAACTCTCCTTATTTGGTATCTATATCATCTTGCAAGATGGAAGATTAATGTATACTAATCCTGGTGTTGCTGCAATTTTTGGATATAATTTTATTGATTTTATTGTTGTTGAATCATTTCTTGAAATTGTATGTAAACAACATAAAAAATTAGTTCATGCTCATATATTTCAGTGTTTTAAGACTCAAAATAAAAATTTCTCACTAAGATTTAAAGGTCAGCGCAAAGACAATACATTGATTGATATCCAAGCTTATGGGACAAAAACCAAAATTAATGGTATCCCTGTAATTATTGGTCTGCTCAGTCCCCTATAAGTAGAGCGCGTTGAAATTTCTGTAGATGGACATGGGAAAAGACAACTTTACAAGTTGGATGTATATGGGCTATGAGAAAATATCAGAAAGCCTAAATAAATGGCATCTCACCGAATCAGATTATCGCAACTTCAAGAAAACAGATTGGGTGGTCACTGAAAAAATTCACGGTGCTAATTTTGGTATAGTTACTGATGGCTCAGAGGTTCGCTTTGCCAAGCGAAAAGAATTTTTACAGCCCGATGAAGATTTTTTTGATTATCACTCTTTATCCAATCAATTGGCGGCTCAGGTCAAGGAAATTTTTAAGATACTACAGCCCCAGCATCATCAACTCCTGAGACTTTCTGTATATGGAGAGTTGTTTGGGGGAGAGTATCCTCATCCGGATGTTCCTGCTGTTGCTCATGTTCAGGCTGTTCAAACGGGTATTTACTATTCCCCAAAAATTGAATTTTGTGCTTTTGATATTGCAATTGAAGAAAAGCATCAATCGCCTTCACGCACTTACCTGGATTATGATCAAGCGCTAAAAATAGTTCAGCAAGTTGGGATGATGGGTGCTGAACCTTTATTTATTGGCAAATATGAAGACGCACTGGCGCATCCTATCAAGTTTGAATCCAAAATTCCGTCTTTGCTCGGCTTACCTTCATTGCCGTTGAGCAATCCAGCCGAAGGGATTGTGATTAAACCTGTTAAGTCCATCTATATAGAGACAGCAAAAGGAAGATTTCGACCGATATGGAAGAAAAAAATCCCTGAATTCGCTGAAGATAGTCGCTTTCATCAAGCAACCAAATGGATGTCTTCAAAACTCCCTGTCTTAAACGAGGAGTTAAGTCTTGAGGAGGAGTTAAGTCAGGAAATGCTGGTACTCGTGACGAAACAACGGCTGAGCAATGTAATCTCGAAACTGGGAAGAGTTGCACAAGGGGATGAGGAAAGAAAGCAGCAACTTGTTCAATTCCTCATTGAGGATGTTTTAGAAACATTTAACGAAGAGTGGGCAAGTATTTTTCAGGCGTTATCAGAGGAGAGCCAGGAAAAGCTAATGGTGCAGTTGAAGCAGGAGTCACAGAGATTGGTGGATGGCTACTTCTGTACTTAGAGAGACAATAGAGTAGATGGCTGAGTACAGCGTGGCTCCAAATCACCCACTAGCTTCCTGTACAAGCAATATTCTTGATGCCTTGGAGCCTCCTGTCTTTTGCCTTGTTGCACTAGTTGTCTTGTACTCCATGAGCTATTGTCTAAATCCCGATTGCAGACGCCCTCAAAATCCAACAGGAACTCAGTTTTGTCAAAGTTGCGGCTCTAAATTGCTGGTGCAAGACCGTTATCGTGCCCTTAAACTGATCGGACAAGGTGGCTTTGGCAGAACATTCTTAGCCGTGGATGAAGCCCAACCCTCAAAATCCCCTTGTGTGATCAAGCAGTTTTTTCCGGTAGGAGTAGGGGGAGTACCGGCCCAAGGGATTTCTAATGCTCGAAAAGCATCTGAACTGTTTGAACAAGAAGCCGTGCGCTTGGAACAGTTGGGTGTACACCCCCAAATTCCGCAATTTTTAGAGCATTTTGAGGAAGATAAGCGTCAGTATTTGGTGCAAGAGTTTATTGATGGGCCGAACTTAGCCCAAGTCTTGAAAGCTGAAGGCGTTTTTAACGAAAAGCAGATTCGAGACTTACTTCACAGTTTGCTTTCTGTGATTGAATTCATCCACGCTCACCATATTATTCACCGAGACATCAAACCGGAAAACATCATTCGCCGTACCTCCATTTACCCAGGGGAGGATAGGGACAGTGACATCGTAAAAGATGAATGGGTTTTGGTGGATTTTGGTGCAGCTAAATATGCGGCGGGAAATGCCCTTGGTAAAACAGGAACGGTGATTGGTTCGGCTGGGTATGCAGCACCAGAACAGGTGGGTGGCAAAGCTGTTTTTTCTAGTGATATCTATAGTTTGGGTGTTACTTGTCTGCATTTGTTGACTCAAACTGAACCCTTCGACTTGTATTCATTTAGTGAAGCGACTTGGGTATGGCGGAATTATTTGAGGCGTCCTATCAGCCGTCACGTTAGTTTAGTGTTGGACAAAATGGTAGCAACGGCAACGAGTCGGCGCTACCAATCGGCGGCGGAAGTTTTGCATGACTTGAATTCTCCCATGCCTCGCACAATTAGAAAGCCAAGAGTGAATTCTCGTCCATCTGCTGTTGAGTTTGCCCAAGTATCTGTTGAGGAAACATCTCGTTCACCGTTACCCCTGCACAACTGGAGATGTGTTTATACGCTCAAAGGGCATACTCAATCGATTCGATCGCTAGCGATAACGCCTGATGGTGAAATTCTTGCTAGCGGTAGCGATGATAAGACGGTAAAACTGTGGCAGCTAGCAACGGGACAGGGTATTTGCACTCTTAAAGGTCATTCTAAGCCGGTTTGTGCTGTCGCGATTAGTTCAGATGGGGAACTTCTCGCGAGTGGCAGTGAGGATAAAACGATTAAACTCTGGCAACTCACAACAGGGCTGCAAATTGGTAAGTTGACTCTGGGTAACTGGTTTTCTGGGGATTCCGGTTCTGTTTATGCGATCGCAATTAGTCCCGATGGCGAAATATTGGTGAGTCTCAGTAGTAGTGGAGAGGTTAAGCTTTGGAATTTGAAAACAGGGCAGGAAATTCAGCGTCTCAGGGGTGATACCACTTGGATTCAAGCGATCGCAATTAGCCCGGATGGAGAAATCCTAGCGGCTGGAAGTGGCGATAGGATTAAGCTCTGGAATCTGAATACAGGCCGAAGATTACGCCTCCTGAAAGGACATCAAAGTTGGGTGCGGACTGTTGCTTTTAGTCCCGATGGGCAGATATTGGCGAGTGGAAGTGATGACACAACCATTAAACTCTGGCATCGGAAGACAGGTAGGGAACTGTGTACCCTGAGTGGTCATACTCGATCTGTGTATTCCTTGGCTTTTAGTCCTGTAGACTATGACTTGTTGGGTGATGATGGGAAAATAAGTTACCCCGATAGTAAGGAAGAAGGTGGCGCTGTGCAAGAGAAAAGCGATCGCTTCCCGCCCCATTCTGAACGAAATCGTCGTACACCAGCTACTCTTGAAGAACAAAGCATTTCCGCTAGCGCTGATCAAGCCTCAGAAACTCCATTGCCACCGCCTCAAAAACGAGGAGTTAGACAGATATTAGCCAGTAGTAGTGATGACCTCACTATTAAACTGTGGGATTGGATGACAGGGCAAGAACTTTGTACACTGACAGGCCATAAAAGTTGGGTGCATACTGTCGCGTTTAGCCCTAACGGACAAACTTTAGTTAGTGGTAGTGGTGACAACCAAATCAAAATTTGGCGATAAATTATGAATTACGAATTCCGAATACAGGTCATAAAAATTGGGTGCATACTGTTATATTATGTCCGGCTGAATACTTACACTTTGAGGGAGAAAAAGCCAAGGGTAGAAGGCAGATGGTAGAAGGGAAGAAGAAAGGTTGAAAGGTTACAGGAAAGGATGGCTGTTTAGCCGGACATGATATGACTTTTAGCCCTAACGGACAAACTTTAGTTAGTGGTAGTGGTGACAACCCAATCAAATTTGGCGATCAATTATGAATTCCGAATTCCGAATTATTTCTATTCTGCCATTGAATTAAAAACTGAGTCCCTTGACTTCGCTCCAGCTCCAGTGTACCCTCTAGCTGCTCTACCAATCCTTGCACTAAAGTGAGTCCTAAAGATTGAGTATTCTCGATATCAATTGTTTCAGGTATCCCAATTCCATTATCTCGAATCATTAGCATCATCATCCCATGGCGATCGGCATGAAAATTGATCTGAATTTCACCCTTACGCTGATTCGGGAAAGCATATTTGAGGGAGTTTGAAACTAATTCGTTAATAATCAATCCGCAGGGAATAGCTGTATCAATTTCTAAGAAAATATGCTCAACTTCAAGCTTAAGCGCAACGGTATTTGAGCTGACATTATAGGTATCAAACAAATGCGTCGTCAAATCGGGAATGTATTGACCAAAATCAATATTTGCTAAATCTTCAGAACGGTAAAGTTTTTCGTGAACCAGTGCAATGGAGGTCACTCGATTCTGGCTATCTTGTAAGACGAGAACGGCTTCTCGTTCTTGAGTTCGCCTTGCCTGCATTTGCAAGAGGCTTTTAACGATTTGCAAGTTATTTTTAACACGGTGGTGAATTTCCTTGAGTAATACTTCTTTTTCTCTGAGAGAAGCTTTGATTTGCTCTTGGGCTTGCTTTTGCTCGGTAATGTTGTGTTGAACGGCTACATACACCGTTCCGTAATCGGGATGTTCAAAAGTGGAAATGGTTGCATAACACCAAAATGGGGTGCCATCTTTCTTGATATTGTGGATTTCACAGCTAGCGGCACCATAATTTTGGATTTCACTGACAATGCGTTGGACAGTGCCTTGTGCGCTGCTCTCTTCATTGCTATAGTTTAATGTAGAGGCAGGCTTGCCGTTTAACTCACCTGCATCATAGCCAAACAAGCTTTCAAATTTAGAATTGGCATAAACAATCTTCCAATCAGTCGCTCGAATTAGGCAAATTCCTTCCGCCATGTTTCGAGTAATCACGGCTTGAAATTCGAGTTCTTTTTGGGCTTCCTTACGTTCCGTGATATCAGTAATTCGGATTAAATTAACGGTTTGGTCAGCAACATTAACTCGTTTGGCTGCCAAATTCCCCCAGAAGATGTTTCCTTGTTTAGTGGTATATTCGATTTCTTGGCTCCAAATGCCCCTTGTATGAATTGCTTCAGTAATAGTAGCTAACTCTTGGGGAGTAAAGGGCTGTTGTTGCAGGGTATGCCCACCAATACCAATTAATTCATCTTTAGTAGTGGCTTCAAATAACTCCACCGCTCGAGTGTTGCAATCAACGGTGAGCCGAGTTTCAGGATGGACGAGAAATAGAGCATCTGTTGATTCGTTAAAAATGGCTTCTCTGAGGTCTCTACTGCGAATAATTTCTAACTCTGCCTGTTTCCGCTCAGTAATATCCAAGACTATTCCAAATAACCGAATAACTTCTCCCTGATTCACAATAGGTTTGCCGGTGGCAACTAAGTATCGATGAGACCCATCAGGACGTAACCACTGATAATCAAATTGGTAGGATTTTTTTTCGTGAATGGCTGCGTCTATGGATGTTTCTAATACAATTCTATCTGTAGAAAAAAATAGCTGTAAGTATTCTGCATAAGTGGGTTCTCCTTGCTGGGGATCGAGTCCGTAAATGCGGAAAAGTTCTTCTGACCAAGTAAGGTTTTGGGTGGCTATATCAAATTCCCAACTGCCGACATGAGCAATTTTTTGCGCTTCTGCTAGGTGGACTTGGCTGCGTTTGAGGGCTTCTTCTGCCTGTTTGCGTTCGGTGATGTCTAAAAAAGCTCCCACACTTGCGATAATCTGCCCCTTGGCATCGCGAATGGGACTCGAATATAGCGCTAAAATTGCGTGAGTGCCATCTCCTCGCAGGTAGTGCATTTCTTCATTAATCACGACTTCTCCTGTCAAAAGCGATCGCACAATCGGATATTCTTGGGCTTGATACGGTGTCCCATCTAAGTGAATGGCCGAGTATTGAGCGATATCCTCAATTTTCTCGCAAGGAGGAGCCGGATGTCTGAGGATGGATTCTATTTTGTTGTTCGAGAGAATTGCCTTTCCTGAGGGTGCTTCAATAATCAAAATTGCCGCAGGCATTTGCTGTAACACAGCTTCTAAAAGTGAGCGTTCGGACTCGATTTGCTTGAGTAATTGCTCCCGTTCTTGCTCAACTCGTTTGCGTAAACGCAGCTCGTCGTAGACATCGCTGATATTCTGCACTTGAGCGATAAAGTACCAAGGTTTACCCTCAACGTCTCGCACCAAAGAAGCACTCAAAATAGTCCACACGCTATGTCCCTGTTTATGGAGATAGCGCTTTTCCGTGTGGAAGTAGGGAATCTCACCGGTTAACAGTTGTTGGGCACCCAGAAAACTCGCATCTAAATCCTCAGGATGAGTGATTACTTGGAAGTTTTTTGTCAGCATTTCTGCTTCGGAGTAACCCATCATCTGGCAAAAAGAGCGGTTGACTTTGAGAAAGTGTCCATCTATTGCGGTGAGGGCCATGCCAATGGCAGCATAGTCAAAGGCATTACGGAAGCGTTCTTCACTTTCTCGGAGGGCTTGCTCTGCTCGGATGCGATCGCTAACATCTTTAGCGAGGTGAGAGGCACCGATTTGCCGTCCGTTTTCATCTCGGATGCAGCTATAGGTAATTTCGTAATAATTTCGCTGACGATTGGCATCACCAAATTTCTGAATCACGGTAAACTCTTCGCCTGCAAGCGCCCGCCCCCAATTTTCCATTGCCTGTGCTTGTTCCTTTGGCAGATGAGCAAGGGCTTCAATTAAACTGGTTCCGATTGCTATCTCTCGGCCAAAAATTTTGAGAAATTCCGCTTTATAGGCTCTATTAAAGGTGATATACCGAAAATTTAGATCGAGGGCGGCAATTAAATCGGTGGTTCCCTCGATTAAGTTTTTTAAAAGTGATTGCTGCTCTTGAATGAGTCGCTCATCTCGCTTGCGCTGGGTAATGTCACGGGCAATTTTTGAAACCCCGATAATCTTTCCCGTCCTATCTTTGATGGGAGAAACAGTCAAGGAGATATCAATCAGTTGACCATCTTTGCGCTGCCGCACCGTTTCATAAGATGTGATTTTTTCTCCTCGTTGGATTTTTTCTAAGATTTGTGCAAATTCATGCCGATATGCGGGAGGTATTAAAATTGCGCTCGATCGACCAATGATTTCTGACGCTTGATAGCCAAAAATCTTTTGAGCCCCAGCATTCCAGCTTGCAATAATTCCATCTAAGGTTTTGGCAATAATGGCATCCTCCGAAGATTCCACAATGGCAGCCAATTGGGAAGATAACTCCACCGTCGCTTTGTGCCGGGATAATGCAATTTGAATCGTGGAGTTCAATTCTCGCTCTTCAAAGGGTTTAAGCAGGTATCCATAAGGGTGAGTCGCATTAGCCCGTTGGAGAGTCTCACTATCGGAGTAAGCGGTCAGAAAAACAATAGGAATGTGACAATGAGAATAAATTTGCTCGGCTGCTTCTATACCATCAATTTCCCCTTGCAAGATAATATCCATGAGAACTAAATCGGGCTGCAATTCAATGGCTTTTTGAATCGCCTCTTCTCCAGTTGCCAGGGTGGCAGAAACAGCATAATGCAGTTTTTCTAAGCTGTATTTAATATCTTGGGCTGTCACCCACTCATCTTCTACGACCAAAATGCGAACTTTGTCCATAACTCTCGACCTGCCAATTTTGGATGCTGAACTGGCTCAAGACGGATTAGGTGAAATCCAGGGTAATGTCACTGTAAAGGTTGTTCCCTGAGTGACTTCACTTTCAACAGTAATTTGCCCTCCTTGTAATTCCACTGAGCGCTTAACAATTGATAACCCTAATCCCGTTCCCCGAATTCGTCCTACATTAGTGCCACGGGAGAACGGTCTGAACAAACGTTTTTGGTCTTCCGCAGAAATCCCAATGCCCTGGTCTTTAACTTGAAAACAAATTTGCTGATTTTGCGCTGAAAGAGTGAGATCGATTTGACCCCCTTGGGGGGAATATTTAATGGCGTTGGAAAGGAGATTATTTAAGATATGCCATAAAAACCTTTCATCTAACATTAATATTAATTCCATACCATCACTCTGGTTGGTGAAGGTTAATTGATATTGCTCATTCAAATTTATTTTTGTAACCTCAATGATATTTTGACAAAATTTAATAATATTTATTGGTTTTAGGTTTAATTCAATTTGTTCAGAATTGGTCTCTTCAACCATCAATATATCTTCTAATAGCCGATCCATGTAATTCGCCGCTTCCTGAATGTGCTTTATATATTTCTGTTTCTGTTCTTCACTACATATATCTTCGTAAATTTCCAGAATTTCCAGTGAAGATTGAATGACGCATAAAGAATTGCGAAATTCATGAGATGCCATAGAGACATATTGAGATTTGAGTTCACTGTCTGCTTCCGTCTGTTTCCGCATTTTCTCAGACAGAACTAGCGCTTTTTGTAATTCAACCGTTGCTTGTTGTCGGGATAAAGCAATTTGAATTGTGGCGTTTAAAACATTGTTTTCAAAAGGTTTAACAAGGTAGCCAAACGGTTGAGTGATGCTGGCACGTTGTAACGTTTCTCGGTCTGAATAAGCAGTTAAAAAAACTACGGGAATATTACAAAGAAATTGAATTTGTTGGGCTGCTTCTATCCCATCTAATTCTCCTTGTAGGATAATATCCATTAGTACTAAATCAGGTCGCAATTCAATGGCTTTTTGAATCGCCTCTTCTCCAGTACTCAGGATATCAAGAACATGGTAATCTAATTTTTCTAGGCTTGTTTTAATATCCCTGGCTGTTACCCATTCATCTTCTACGACCAAAATGGTTATTTTGTTCATAACTCCCGACCTTCAATTTTGGAGAATGTTGCTGGGTTATTCACTAGAGTATCGGTTCAGTTATCTTAGTTGAGTAATAAGCAATTTCGCTGAAATTTTACACTTTACCGAGTGATGCTAACGCCTGGGTTTATATTTAATTTCCTTAAATTTGATAGTAAATGTCGTACCTTGAGTTCGATCAAGCTCAATAGTACCGCCAATTTGCCCAGTAGTTCCGCAAACCAATTGCAAGCCTAGAGAGTCTGTATTCCGGAAGTCTAAATCTGGAGGAATCCCTACTCCATTATCACTGATGACCAAAATGAATTCTTCATTGTTACAGGCTCGTAAACTAATTTTAATTTGACCAGGTTGCCCTTGAGGAAAGGCATATTTCAACGCATTGGAGACTAACTCATTAATCAGCAGCCCACAAGGAAGAGCCGTATCAATGCCAATTTGAATGTCTTCGGGTTCTACATCAATTTTCCAAGCAATAGTATTGAGGCTGATACTATAGCTACGGGCGAGTTGTTTAACTAAGGTTTGGATGTATGAACCAAAGTCAATGCGAGCTAAATCTTGAGATTGGTAGAGCAGTTCGTGAATCAGAGCCATGGAACGGATACGATTTTGGCTCTCTTGAAACATTTGCAGGGTTTTAGGCTCGTCAGTGTAGGACGATTGTAATTTTAAAAGCGAGTGAATCACCTGTAAGTTGTTTTTGACTCGGTGGTGAATTTCGCGTAGGAGTACCTCTTTTTCCTGAAGAGAGGCTTGAATTCGAGCTTCTGCAAGTTTACGATCGCTAATATCGGTGGTAGTTCCCAGAATTTGCTTAGGTTTGCCCTGAGAAGTTCTCAAGAATACAGTATCCCAGCTATACAGCCAGCGCCATTCCCCATTTTTGTGCCGCATCCGGTACTCGAACTCGATCACTTCGCCATCGTTGGCAGCATCGATTTGTTTCAGCTTTTCAGGAGTAAGTTTTAGATCATCCGGGTGCATTAAGATTGACAAAAATCCTTGTCCCATTGCTTGAATTTCTTCAGGAGTATAGCCCAGCATCTGGGTAACCTCCCGATTGACATACACATTTCGCTGTTCTTCTAAGTCGTAGAGGTAGAGAAGATTGGGGCTAGAATCAGCTACTTTTTGAATCAAACGCTGGCTGGCTTGCAACTCTTCTTCTGCGTGTTTGCGATCGCGGATGTCGCGACTGAAAACGACAAACGCCTGAATATCGGGTTCGTTTAACAAGTTGGTGCTAATCCCTTCTAGCCATACCCAAGAACCATTTTTGTGTCGCAAGCGATACTCGATGCTGACGGGAACGCCTGGATTTGCCAACACCCTTACTAAAGCGGCTTGCAGATTTTCTCGATCATCAGGATGTAGCACTTGCAACGGTAACTCCCCAACAAATTCTTCCGGCGTGTATCCTAAAATTCTTTCTACGGCTGGACTTTGATAGAAGACACTCCCATTGGGATGAGAAAGTGTAATGATGTCAGGGGAAGTTTGCATCAGGGCCCGGAAGCGAGCTTCACTCCGTCGGTGCGCTTCCTCTGCAAGCTTACGATCGGTAATGTCTGCTGAGATGCCACAGACAGCATAGGCAATACCATTGGCATCGTACAGCGGAAACTTAATGGTGATGTAAGTATGCACCCCATCAGCATGAGGTGCAACCTCTTCAAACTCCATCGATTCACCGCGTTGAAGTATCTGTTGGTTATTGGCAGCGAACGCATCACAAAATTCAGTCGGCCAGACTTTATAGATGCTTTTGCCAATGAGGTTTTCTGGAACTGTAGAGACTAAAGTTTCATAGCGACGGTTAACCAACAAATGCTGGTTGTTTTGATCAATCACATAGATCACAGCAGGAGAATAATCAAGAATAGCCTGCAAATGCTGTTGCGTTTCCCGCAGTTTTTCTTGGGCAAGTTTCTTGTCGTTTATATCAATTAAAGAACCGACTAACTCTTTTGGGTTGTCAGCATCATCTTTCACCAATCTGAGTTGAGTGCTTAACCAATGATACGTACCATCAGCGTGTAAAAAGCGGTATTCATAGGAGCAAACCCCCTGCTCGAAAATTTGCGAGAAATGGGCTGTCATTTTTTCTAAATCATCAGGATGGACACGCATCATCCAAAACTGGGAACTGTTGAGAAATTCCTGCGCTTCGTAACCCAGAATGGTGCTGACATTCTGGCTCATAAACGTAGCGGTGTAATCTTCGTAAGCAGGACAGCTAAAAATGACGGCCGGACTAGAGGTGAGCAGATATTGCAAGCGATCGCTAACTGCTCTTAATGTCAGTTCTGCGGCTTTGCGATCGCTAATATCTTGAAGTTGAGCAATAAAATAAACTGGGTTTTGTTGCAAGTCACGGATTAAGGAAACACTGAGCAACCCCCAGATAATTTGCCCCTGTTTGTGCAGGTAACGTTTCTCTAGCTGATAAGAGGCGATTTCTCCATTCCACAATTGCTGAGCCGAATTTAGGTCAGCTTCCACGTCTTCTGGGTAAGTAATTTCCTGCCAAGTTAGAGAGAGTAACTCTTGTTCTGAGTAGCCCAATATTTGGCAAATAGAACGATTTGCATCTAAACATCGTCCCTCTGGGGAAACCAAACACATTCCGACGGCCGCTGTTTCAAAGGCATTTCTGAAGCGGTTTTCGCTTTGCTGTAAGGCGAGTTCCAGTTGTTTGCGTTCAGTAAAATCTTCGCCAATGCCCACAATTCGATGAAGATTTCCTGACTCATCCTTAACTAAAAAAGTCCGCATCCTAATCCAACGCTCTTGACCATCCTGTCGGATAATTCGGTATTCATAAGTTAAGTTTTGTTGTTTAACTTGGGGTAGGATACTAATAATTCGGTCTTGGTCTTCTGGGTGAATTCGCTTGATCCAATCGTCGGGGTGTTTATATAGATGTTGACGAGACTCGCCCCAAATTTCTTCATAAGCTGGGCTAACATAAATCAGTTGCAAATCAGCTGAGTACACTAAGAAGATATCGCGAATATTTTCTGCAAGTTGTCGGAAGAGTTCCT
>CBKWLJ010000265.1:0-12798 GCA_966675205.1 uncultured bacterium | reverse complement strand
GCTATTCGAGTTATCTCTTTTCAAAGGCTTTTAAATACTAGAGCATCCTCCTAATGGGTGAATTGCTATCCTCCTATAGAATGAACGAGTTGTAGGAGGTGAGAGAGTGAACAACAGGTGAATTTATTCATCCCATTTGATAACCTAGTTAGGTGAAGCCAATGCAAAGGAACCAAGCTTAATCTATAAACACCGTTTAGCGTAATTGAAATAATAGAAGCTTACTCACTGGAGGTGAAAAACAACATATGACTATTTCTTTAGTAGATGTTGCCCAATACTATGAGGAACTCCCGTATCAAAGGGAAGCACTCCAACTACTCCAGACACAAATTGAATCCACTCATCCTCAACTCATTACTGATTCATCAGAATTTGTCCGAACTTGGAGAAACGAAACTGCCTCATCAGAAACAGCAACTTCAGATATCAACATTTCGTTGGTTGAGGTCGCACAGTACTACGAAAACTCCTATCACCAAACTCAAGCACTTCAGATACTGCAAACCCAACTAGAATCTCAGCAGAACTGACTCCTTCAGAGTCAAGATAAGTAGGACGGCACAATTTTTCATTACTTGTTTTCCACTATTCAAGGACAAGCCTATTTTTAGTAGGGTGGGCAAGAGCTATATAGCTGGAAAAGCTTAGTTATAGTTTCTTAATTTTGCCCACCCTACAGTTACTGATATATTGCCACACAAAAGAGCGCACAGCTTCGACGGGTTCTCCAATCTATCCCACAAAAGAAGATCCAAACCTACAGTTTAGCTATTTAGACAGATTCGGTTCCGCAATTTCAGGCCAATTCTGAAAATTGCGCCTTGCCCAATTCATGCCAACTTCATTATTGAGCTTAATTTTCTGAGGTGTGTTCGGATAAATCTTGGAGAGAATATCTGCATCTTGCTCGACGATGACTTTGGCAAAATCAAGAAACTTGTTTCCTAAAGCCTTAAAAGCAGGGTGTTTAGGTATCCCGTACATTAACACATAGGTTCGAGTCCGAGTTTTAGACTCCGGTACAAACAAGTGGACTTGAGCAACTTTACCCGCCCAGTTTTCTACATGGGCTATCACTAAGGATGGAAAGTGATTTTCTAAGTGCGCTTTGATAACTTTTGGGAGTAGTAACAAATCGGGATTACTCAGTTTTTCCGGTAAGGTAGTTGGGGAAGTTGGTAGGCTATAAAATGCATGGGAATGATGACCGCTATCCATAAAACTCTCAAACTGCACTTCCTCAATCCTAAAGAGAGGGCGATGCGTACCATTTTGGTGATTGTAGTCGTGCATAATGAGCAGCATTGAGAGCAAATCTGTCTCTACGCTGATGTCAGCCGTATAACCAATAAACTCATAGGTGGAAGCAATTTTATTGAGAATAGTTGGAATCGGTACTTTGGGTTCATGCCCACCATACGACCAAATAAAATCGCCTTGAATAATCAGTTCTAGCGGCTTGAGTTGTGGCAGCGTTTTCTTTTTTGACCCTGGTAAAATGGTGCACCCCCCGCTATCAAACTCAAGGGCATGAAATGGGCAAACTACTACACTCGTTTTATCTTCCCGCTCCTGACACCATCCTTCAGATAACATCGCTCCCATGTGGGGACAGGCATTAGGTAAAGCGTTTATTCTACCCGTTTGCTCTTGCCACAGGACGTAATCTTCATCATAAAAGGATACTTTTTTAGGTTTGTTGACTTCTAACATCGATTTGTGTGCCAATAGCCAAGGCGAACCTTCAAGCATAGACATGGGCGTTTTATTCCTTATTTTTTAAGTTGATGGGAGTTCTTTTCAATACTTTTGGATGCCGGATCGATCCCCCTAATCCCCCTTAAAAAGGGGGGCTAAGAGTTACTAGCTTTTCCCCAATTCTGAATTGTGAATTCGGAAAACTAATTCCGAATTGCGTTAGCGTTTGCGTAGCATGGGGCGTTAGCAGCATAGCGGAACGAAGTTCATTCCGAATTGCGAATTGTTTTGGTCAGTTTTTGTGTGAGCGTAAACTTATTAAATGTGGCAAGTTTTTCGTTCTATTTAAAAATATGACATTATTCTCATGTTTGTCAAGGGAATTGCATAAGTTACGCTGGATCTATGAACACTTCAACCTCAAACAATGCATCTCTGCGTCGCCTCCCCAAGCAGAAGCGTAGCCGACAAAGGGTTGAGCGAATTCTAGAAGCGGCGGCACAAGTGTTTGCTGAGGTGGGTTACGAGGCTGCAACGACTCATGCGATCGCATCTCGTGCAGGAACGGCGATTGGCTCAATTTACCAGTTCTTTCCAGATAAGCTAGCGATTTTCCACGCTCTCGAAGAACGCCACATGGAGCAAGTCAGAGCTATCCATGCTCAACTAATGACTCCTCAGATGGCGCAACTCCCTTTAGAGCAGATGGTTCAGCAAATGCTGGAGACATTTGCTGTCTATTTTGAGCATCCGGGGCCGAAAGTTGTCTATATTCAGTACTTCGTCGCCCCACAGATGTTTAAGTACTTCGACGACAGTTTTACTCAAGGACTGATCCAAGATTTTGCTAATCAGTTAAAGTTGCGAAATCCTGCTTTGAGTCCGGAAAAAAGCCAACTGCTAGCTGAAGTCTGCATTCAGTGCTATAACTCCCTGCTGTTGGTAGCCTTACGGAGTGATGGCACTCACCGCCAGCAGCTTTATGAGGAGATGCGAGAGTTATTGGTGGCTTATTTGCGTCCTTATGTTGGGGATGAGGTACTACGGGATGAGGGGCAATCTCTAGGTAGAGAGTCGGTTTCCTACGATGTCCTTTGCCAGCAATACCAACTATCTCAGCGTCAATGCCAAGCTTTAAAGTTTGCGATCGCGCAGGGTGGGTTAACAATTCAGAACTTTGAAGAAATTTGCCCAGAAACTTCACGGCGGACGCTACAGCGAGAGTTAAAAGGAATGGTAGAGAAGGGTTTGCTCTTGCCTGAGGGAAAAACCAATCGGCTCTACTACCACCTCAATCCTCTGTAGAGCAAACTTGTGACAAGTTGCGACAAACAGCGGCACAACCTCTAACCAACTGGGAAAATTCTCAAGGAGAGTGTAACACGCGATCGCTAACTTATCCCAGCCGAATCAATGAGAAAAGGCGGGTTTTGTATAAAATTTATCAGTAATATTCAAAATCCATTGCTAAAGCAGGCCCCTACATCATATCTATCATGCCTATGTAGGTTTGCGATCGCAGCGATCGCTCCTTCCAGAAAAGCTAATCACCCCTCTGCGACATAACTTGCGTCAAGCTGCGCGGCGTTGCAACCCGGCTGAATCAGTGGCTTTACCGACTGCTATTTGCTATTTCGGTATTAATCATGTCTGTCTAATTACGCATAATAAAAACTTCTGGAGCGTCCGGATCGTCTAGAGCGTCAGCCCTAACGAGAAGTATTTAACCGGACACGATATTAGACGCTACAAGAGGCTTAATGCCGATTTGGGTTTTGGATGAGCGCGATCGCACTCTGTTCAACGGTACCCTAACTCAAAGTTCAGGGACGCGGGGACGCGGGGAGGGGGAGACACGGGGACAGAAATTGGACGAGGATTGAGACCCCGCCCAATTCCAGGCGTCCCATTCAAAGAATGGGACGAGGCTTCAAACCCTTGGACATTCACGCCCTTGGGCGTCTCATGGCTCGCGTCGCACCTCTCACGGGAACTCTCCGCGTCCCCGTGTCTCCGTGTCTCCGCGTCTTCTTCGGTGATATGCCCCCAGACTTCCCTGCGATCGCTTGCATCTTTGCTATCCTTAAAGCCAACCCCTCATTGTATTTAACGCTAAAACCTCTAATCTCATGAGTCCATCTCCCCCATCTGAAACCCTGATCTTGTCTTATGTTTTTGCCGCTACGCTGGCAATTACAGTTGCTGTCTACGTACTCCGAGGCTTTGCTGTCCCTGGTTTCACCGCTCTTCCTGGCCTTGTGCTTTGGGTCTTAATTTTACTCTCGATCGCTACAGGATTGATTTACGGGGTTCAGAAAACACGACGCTATTAATCAATCTTACCTAAATCACCAGTGATGGGTTAGCCGCTAATTAATATAGCGGGCTTCTAGCAGTTGTAAGAAAAATGAACCACAGATGCACACAGATAAATGACGTAGTTTTATTCAATTCATTGAGGATGGCTATCATGATAACTTCCCATTGCTTGACCTGCTAACCATCCAGTTGTCCAAGCACTCTGAAAGTTAAATCCTCCAGTAATGCCATCAATATCTAGGATTTCTCCAGCAAAGTAAAGGCCAGGAACTAAACGACTTTCCATCGTTTTAAAGTCCACTTCTTTTAAAGAAATACCGCCACAAGTGACAAACTCTTCTTTAAAAACCCCTTTACCTTTAATTAAATACTGTCCCTGATTTAATTCTTGAATCAGTTGGTTCAAGGCTTTTTTTGAGACTTCTGCCCAGCGTTCCTGAGTAGTGATACCCACACTGATCACTAAACTCATCCATAGGCGCTTGGGAAGGGGGACAGGACAACTGGTAGTAATTTGGCGTTGAGGCAACTGAGACTTAACTGCGAATAGCATTTGACGCAGATTGTCTTGATTGTACTGAGGCAGCCAATTGATAAGTAGGGGAGTTTGGTAGTGCTGCTCATGCAGGAATCGGGCACCCCAAGCAGAAAGCTTGAGTACCGCAGGGCCACTTAACCCCCAGTGGGTGATGAGTACCGGACCCGTTTGCTCTTTGAGGGTTTTCCCTGCTTGTGGTAATCGCAGACAGGCATTATTCACGCTTACCCCTGCTAAATCCTGCAACCGAGAGTCGGGAATGTTGAAGGTAAATAGAGAAGGGACAGGAGATTCGAGGGTGTGACCGAATGCTTTGGCGATGGCATAGCCTTGGGGATTACTGCCCGTTGCCAGGAGGATGCGATCGCATTTTAAAATCTCCCCATTTCTCAACTCTACCTCAAATTCTTGCTCTACACTTCCTCCCTTCTTCAGGGACTTCACAGTAGCCCCTGTTCGCAGCTTCACGCCAGCATCCTGGGCCGCTTCCATCAAACAATTGACAATGGTTTCTGAATCATCCGTAACTGGAAACATCCGCCCATCGGACTCAGTTTTTAAGCGGACGCCGTGCTTTTCAAACCAAGCAACCGTATCCTTTGCTTGAAAGCGCGTAAACGCCCCCCGCAGCGCTTTGCTCCCTCTGGGGTAATTTTGCACTAAAAGTGCTGGCTCAAAGCAGGCATGAGTAACATTACAACGTCCACCCCCCGAGATCAGTACCTTAGAGAGTGGGTGACGACCTGCTTCTAGCAAAGTAACTTGAGTGTGGGGATGGGCAGATGCACAGGCAACAGCCGCAAAAAAACCGGCTGCCCCTCCTCCAATGACTACGATTCGTATAGGTTGCAAGATAAAGAAAGTACCGAAAATAAGAACTTACTACTTCTATATTAGTGACTGCGGACTCTGTCCTTTTTCTGAAAAACTATTGGGCAACTTTTCTGCCAGGAGAATATCACTCCATTAATTCAAAGTCATCCTTTGTCGCACCACACACAGGACACACCCAATCATCAGGAATATCTTCAAAAGCAGTGCCAGGTGCTATATCTGAATCTGGATCGCCTTCTTCTGGATTATAGACATAGCCGCAAACGGTACAGATATATTGCATATTTCTCCTCTTGATACTATTTTGAGGTAAATAGTATCAACCTCTGAGACCTTGTCCCAGAGGCTAAATACTTTCTTTATTTAGTCGATTTCTCTAAGACTAAACCGTTACTTTTTGCTTCGACCAGACTCCCTTTTCATCTTCTTCGTATTGCTGGTGAATCATTTCCCAAGCTGCTTGTTCTGCCTTCATGGGGTCTTCAGTCTCATCGAACACATTATTGTAGCGCTCCATAAAGGTTCTTTGAGCCTCTTGAGAAAGATGCGATCGCACTTCGGGAGACAAATCGTTGGTATCCTTACACTTGCCCGGACAAGCGTGAGGCAGTGTCATCTCGCTGGTATGCACTTCTTCCCCACCTGCACTTTCCATCAATAACTGAAATTCCCCACCTTTATTGGCAGGAACTTCCGCCATCACGAGAAACTCACCGGCTTCCACACGAGTTTGGTAAATCGTAGCTTTATCTTCTGGCATTCCCCAGGCTACCAAGGCAGAAACCAATCCAGCACCCGCACTTCCGGCTAACGCACCACTAGCTGCCCCTAACAATAAACCCCCAATTGGCCCGGCTGCTACGACAGTCCCAATAAAGGGAATAAATAACACACCCACACCCGTCAGCAGCCCTAAAAAGGAGCCAAACAAAGAACCAAAAATTGCACCGGAACGTAAGCCCCCAAAAATCACATCCCGTTTCGTGATAAAACCAGCAATTCGAGTTTGGGACTTAAAGTTCTTGCCCATCACTGAAATGTGGTCTTGGGGAACACCCCGATCCATTAATCGCCGTACTACATTATCGACTTGTTCTTCTTCTTTAAATACAGCAGAAACCGTGCGCTCTGCTCTATATTCGTCAGCCATTTCTACCCTCCCTTAGCCTCTTTGCTAAGCATTCTTGCTTATCAAACACTACTTAATGAAACACTCTCACTAAATCGCTCCTGAGATTGATTAGCTGCTATTCAAAAAGATTGATAGCGCGTTGCTACACGTACTGATTCTTCCCGTACACCCTACACCCTTCTAGGAGTCTCCCACGGGCGATTGCCCACAACTGGCACAATAAAAATTCTTATCTGTTCTGACTTGAAAGCCTTCAACGGACGCAATCACATCCGTTACGCATGAAACAAACACTTCCTTCTTTCCTTCTGCCCTGGAGCCTTCTGCCTTGTGTTTCTTGAAAGTGGGGAGTCGGAAGTCGGGAATGGGGAATACCACTTTCATTCATGGGTATGAATTTTTTTCATCGATACTGCCATCTACCATCTGCCTTGGAGCCTTATTTTCAAGCCAAGGGACACAAGACCACCCTACTTCAAGTGATCATGAATTTACTCACCCATGCCATTAAGGTTGTTTCATCTGGAGTACAGCCACAAATACGAGTAAGGCATAAGGCATAAGAGAAGAGGGTTTGACATTCTTAACATTTGTTGACATACCCACGTTTATTTATGCCCGACTACTTAGTAGAAGATAATTCCTATAACATTTTATTAATCCAGAGCGCTTTCCGTAAAGCGAACATTCCTCACTTACTTCAGGTTGTATGGAGATAGGGAATCAGCAATACTTTATCTCTTTGCTACAGACTCCTATGCTGACCGAGAGCGTTACCCCCCTACCAATGCTCATGTTGCTCGACTTAAAAATTTCTGGGAGATCGGGTCATGAAGTTTTAACATAGTTACGGCAACAGCCAGCCCTGGAACGCCTGCCAGTTGTGTTCCTAACGTCGTTCCGTGAAACGACCGATATCGAGCGTGCTTATGTTATGACCTGGGTGCCAACTCCTACTTAGTCAAACCTGTCGGATTTGAGCGCTTATTGGATATGATGAAATCCCTCCATCTTTACTGGGGGTCATTAAACCAGCTGCCCACAGTTCATGCTGATTAACTACCATTTTCAACATTCTTCAAACTTCACAAAAACTAGGTATGATGGCTTCACTAACCCTGCTAACCCTGTGTAATACTCGTTCTCGTGCAATGCGTCATTGATAGCTTATGGCTTACTATGCTTGCCCGATGGAAATTTAAACCCCAACTGAATATAGACAATTGGTTAGAAATTGGGGAATCTAACCTGCCTTTAATTACGCTCTTCAGAGCGGCAGCGTTGTCCACAACGAATTTATAATTACAAATTCTCGTTGAAAGCTTGTTTTAGTAAACCTTTTCTATATTCAATAAAAACTCCAAAATAAAACTCTTTCATCTGATGTTATGCATCCTCCTAATTGACGAAAACCCCGATGATCGCCTTTTAATCATCTCCGAACTGAATCAAGAATTTTCTGATTGCAATGTAGAACAAATCTCGAATTCAGAAGACTTTAACCAAGCTTTAGAAGCAGGCAACTTTGAGTTAGTGATTACCGATTACCAGTTGCGTTGGAGTGATGGCATCACTCTTCTCCATGCGATTAAGCGTCGCTATCCTCGCTGTCCCGTCGTCATGTTTACCAACAGTGGCAGTCAAGAAATTGCGGTTGAAGCGATGAAATCTGGGTTGGATGATTACGTAGTCAAATCACCTCAACACTACACTCGGCTTATCGTTGCTGTTCGCTCCATCCTACAACGAACCCAAGAGAGCAAGCGGTTAGAGGCAGCACAGCAGGAAAGAGAAGAAGGATTTCGTCGGATGGCAGATACCGCACCCGTGCTACTTTGGATGTCTGGTGTTGATAAACTCTGTTATTTCTTCAACAAAACCTGGCTCGACTTTACCGGACGGACAATGGAAGAAGAGATGGGGAACGGTTGGGCTCAAGGGGTACACCCAGATGATGTGCAGCGCTGCCTTGATACTTATACTCAAGCTTTTGATGCCCGCCAAGAGTTCCGAATGGAGTACAGATTGAGGCGTTTTGATGGGGAATATTGTTGGGTTTTGGATACGGGAACTCCTCGCTATACTTCAGAGGGTACTTTTGTAGGATATGTCGGCTCTTGTATTGATATTAGCGATGTCTACGACGAGCTTCGCTTACGCAAACAACTCGAAGAGACTCTACGGCAAAAAGCAGAGGAATTGGCCCAAGCAAATCGCCTCAAAGATGAATTTTTAGCGTCTTTGTCCCATGAATTACGCACCCCGCTCAATGCCATTTTAGGATGGTCTCAAATTTTGCTTTCTCGTCCGACAGATCCAGTAACTACGACTCGCGCTTTAGAAACTATTAAGCGCAATGCCCAGTTGCAGACAAGGTTGGTGGATGACGTTTTAAATGTCTCCCATTTGATTTCCGGAAAGTTCCAGCTTCGGGTTGCTCCTGTCAACCTTGTTCCTATTGTCAGAGCCGTGATGGAAGTGGTGTGTCCTGCTGCTGAGGCAAAGGGTATTCGACTGAAACTCCGAGTGGATGCAACTCTCCCCATGGTGTTAGGAGATGCCAATCGCTTGCAGCAACTGATCTGGAATTTGCTCTCGAATGCCATCAAATTTACCCCCCAGCAAGGACAGGTTGAAGTTCAACTCAAGCGGGTTGGTACTTCTGTTCAGTTCGTTGTGCGTGATACGGGTATTGGGATTAGTGCCGACTTTCTCCCCTATGTTTTTGATCGGTTTCGCCAAGCCGATAGTTCAACCACTCGCTCATTTGGCGGCCTCGGATTAGGATTATCTCTTGTGCGTCACTTAGTAGAATTGCATGGCGGAACCGTGAAAGCAGAAAGCTTGGGAGAAGGAAAGGGGGCAACTTTTACGGTACAACTGCCTCAGATTGATCAGCGTCAAGTCGAAAATCAGCCAGAACTGCCTATCCCCAGGATGGAGAGTGAAGTTAACGATACCACCACTACGGCTTTAGAAGGGTTGCGAATTCTTGTCGTTGATGATGAGGAAGATGTCCGTGAACTGCTCATCGTCGTGTTTGAAGAGTATAAGGTTCAAGTCACGGCAGTGGCATCGGCGGCCGCAGCGCTAAATGTTATCCCCCAGTTAATGCCGGATGTGCTTTTGTGCGATATTGGGATGCCCCAAGAAGATGGTTATACGCTCATTCGTAAACTGAGAGCACTGCCGCCAGAACAAGGTGGGGAAATTTTAGCGATCGCATTAACCGCTTATGCTAGAGAGGAAGACCGTCAGCAGGCTCTAGAGGCAGGTTTTCAGATGCACGTCTCTAAACCGATTGAACCCAATGCTTTGATTTCTCTGGTTGCCACGCTTGTTGGACGTTCTGAGGCTGCATAATTTGCAGGGGAAGGGGGAAAGGGGAAAGGGGAAAGGAAAAAGTAGATCAATCAAACCTGTCGTGCCGTGGGTTACGGCTATCGCAAAGGCCCATTCTACACAAACTTCACCAGCTAAAGCGCAGTTCAGTCAAAATATTTGACAAAAGATTTAAAATGTGTATTAAGTCGTAGGGGCACGGGATTGCCGTGCCCTTACTGTATTCTATGCAAATGAGATATACATCCCATAGGAAAAATTTCAAGCCTGATGAAGTTTAGCGAAATTGTAGAAAAACTGAATGATGCAGCCCAATGCAATAGCCTGAGTGTTAATCCAGAACTCGATCCCGATCTTTTGGAGATTGCACCCATTGAAGAGGCTTCTAGCAACACGCTAAGTTATATTGAGGGCGGTAAGTTTGCTGCTATGGTGGGTAAAACTGTGGCGAGTGCTTTGGTTTTGCCGTTGGATGAAGCGTTACAAGCACAAGCGACGGCACGGGGAATTGCTTGGATTGCGTCGTCCGATCCTCGATTATTATTTGCTCGAGCGATCGCACTTTTTTACCAACCTTTTCAACCTGCACCCGAAATTCATCCTACGGCGGTGATTCATCCTTCAGCAACTTTAGGTCAGCAGGTTTACATTGGCCCTCATGTTGTGGTTCAACCGGGGGTGAAAATTGGGGATGGGGTTTGTATTCATCCCAATGTGGTGATTTATCCAGAAGTGCAAATTGGCGATCGCACAGTGTTACACGCGAATTGTACCATCCACGAACGGTCTCAAATTGGTGCCAATTGTGTGATTCATAGCGGTGCTGTGATTGGCGCTGAAGGATTTGGTTTTGTCCCCACACCCGAAGGCTGGTACAAAATGCAACAATCGGGTCGCACTGTATTAGAAGATGGGGTGGAAGTGGGTTGCAATACTACTATTGATCGTCCCGCCGTTGGGGAAACCCGCATTGCTCGGAATACTAAAATTGATAATTTGGTGCAAATTGGCCACGGTTGCCAAGTTGGGGAAAATTGTGCCTTTGCTGCCCAAGTGGGGATGGCAGGGGGTGTTAAAGTCGGCAATCGTGTGATTCTGGCCGGTCAATCGGGAATTGCCAATCAAGCGAAAATTGGTGATGGTGCGATCGCAACTGCCAAAGCCGGGATTCATAATGATGTAGAAGCGGGTGCAATTGTTACTGGAATTCCCGCAATTCCTCACAAAGTCTTTCTCAAAGCCGCAGCGATTTACAGCCGTTTGCCGGAGATGTATCAAACGTTAAGGCAGTTACAGAAACGTTTGGAGGCAAACAAATAAGGCAGATGGCAAAAGGCAGAAGGCTCCAGGGCAGGAATTTATTACTGATATATGGTCGGTCGTTTGGGCTTTTATATCTGTCCTAACCTTTATGGCGACAGCTATGCGACTAAGGGCACGGCAATGCCGTGCCCCTACAAAGGATGGATTTGTTTTTGGATGGTTCTTTAAGCAACTCTAGCCACCTTTGGTTCTATCGCCAGTATCTGCCTTAGCTTTTGATCTTCTTGGATGGCTAAAAGGATAGATTGAACGGCTGTGCCCCAACTGCGTGAATCGTCATAAAATTGCTCTTGCAAGGTTAGACAGCTTTGTTGCTTTTGTTGGTAGAATTGGCGATCGCTACACAACTGTATGAGGGCATCACCATAAGCAGTTAAGTCATCGGGGGGAACTTCTACAACGGCGTCCCGGACATAAGATACTGCTGGACAGACGGAGGAGGTGACAACAGGACGGCCTGATAGAACGCCTTCTACTACAACTTTGTTGAACCCTTCGGCAAAGTCAGTTCTGGTTGGTACAATTATGGCGTGCGATCGGTTGAACATTTCACGCATTTGGGTTTTGTTGCAGTGTCCGTGGCAGATAAAGGAAGCATCAACACTTGCTTGCTTTGCAGCTAGGCGCAATTCGTCTAATGCCGACCCATTGCCACAAAGATCGAAGGTAATGTTTTGTTTGCCAAGGGTTTGCAGGCGCTTGGCGATTTCTAGCAGGTCGAAAACACCTTTATTGCGCTCGATTCTACCAGCGAACAGGACTCGAAAGGGCGAATGTTCTGGGGAAGGAGCATCTAGATGGGAAAATTGCGATCGCTTATATATAGGGGAAAATGTCCGAATTCGTGGATGCTGATTTGCGGTAAGCTGAGCGATTTGTTCAGCTATCTCGTCTGAAACGGTTAAGATGGCAGCGCAGCAATGAGCAAACAAAGATTGACTAAGTTTTAACAGCAATTTATCTACTTTACGTTGAGGAAGATGCTTGCGCCAAAGGCCGCAGTGTAGTGAGGGAATGACTTGCACTCCCAATAAAGGCAGCAGCAACAAGACAAACCAGTGTGTTGTACCATCAGCTACTATCGCCGCATTTGCGCGGAAACGAATAGCAGAGGCGATTAACTGCAATCCATACCACATCTGTCCTAAGTGATAGAGGATGCCGGATGCCTGACGTAAGGGGATGGGACGATGTTCAAGGATGAATCGATGATCACGCAAGTATTTTTTCTGAGGACAGGAGGAGATGACATAAGCTTGTGCGTCTATAGCGCGGCACACGTCAAAGAACTGACTGGAATAAGTGACTGAAACTTGCGAGGGGTCGTCTTTTCCTTTAACCCAATGGCTATAGGTTTCAATGACATCTCCAGGGCCGGCTGCGTATAAGACTCGAAGTGGGTTAGACATTAGTTTATGCCTTGAATGCTCAGTTTCACCAACTACAACTCAACGTTGTGTTGTATATTCAGTGTCTTGGGCTGATGTATATGTTTGTGTTTGTGTAATGTCTAACTTTCGTATCAGTTTCAATCCCTGATAGGGATTAAGGGGAATTCCAAGCAAGCCGAGAGCTGGCTACCCTATTTCGATAAATTGTTTCAATCCCT
>CBKWLJ010000264.1:0-12803 GCA_966675205.1 uncultured bacterium | reverse complement strand
GGGAACGCAAACTTTTGATGCCACCTTTTCACGGTGAGCAGATGCTCTGTAATGGCAAGCTGATTTGCGAACTGACTGAAAAAGTCATGCAATCGTTGCGCCCAGGAGAAGATTTCATTGCCCGTAACTTAATGCAGGAAATCTCTCTGGAGGTAATTCTCAATGTTGTCTTTGGCATTCATGAGGGAGAACGTTTTTGCCAGCTAAAAGAATCCATTATTGCCATGATGAATGGATTCAAGTCTCCTTTAACATCTGGTTCCCTTTTCTTTCCAACGCTTCAGAAGGATTTAGGAGCATGGAGTCCTTGGGGTTCTTTTCTCCGGCAGCAACGGCAAATTAATCAGCTTCTTATTGCTGAAATTCGTGAACGGCGTCAACAGCATGATGCTTCTCGTTCTGACATTCTCACCCTACTTCTAGAAGCACGGGATGAAGATGGAAAACCGATGACGGATGAACAGTTGCGGGATGAGTTGATGACGCTATTATTAGCAGGTTATGAAACGACTGCTACAGCGATCGCTTGGGCGCTATATTGGGTACACCGACTACCCAACGTTCATAACCAACTGCTCCAAGAGTTGGATGCTTTAGGGAATACAGCAACACCGATGGAGATTGTCCGTCTGCCTTATCTCACGGCAGTTTGTAATGAATCCCTGCGGATTCATCCAGTGGCTGTTCTAACTGTGCCTAGAGCTGTGAACGAACCTGTTGAATTGATGGGTTATCAACTACAACCCGGTACAAGACTCTATGGCTGCATTTACCTTACTCATCATCGCCAAGACTTATACCCAGAAACGGAGCAATTTAAGCCAGAGAGGTTTTTACAACGCCAGTTTTCTCCCTATGAATTCTTGCCATTTGGCGGTGGTATCCGTCGCTGTATTGGGGAAGCGTTGGCACTGTTTGAGATGAAGTTAGTCTTAGCCACCATTGTTTCCCGCTATCAACTGAGCTTGGTACAGCAGGAACCAGAGCGTCCAAAGCGGCGAGGGGTAACGTTTGCTCCTAGCACGGGTGTGCAGATGAGGATGCAGAGTCGGCGTTCAGTTTAGGATATCGATTCTTGAATTGCTATAGCAAAAGGCAGAAGGCAGAGGGCAAAAGGCTGTTATGTTTATTACCGATACATTGTCGTTTGGGCTGTTAGCTCTGTCCTAACCTTTATGGCGACAGCTATATCCCAACAGAACAGAGCGATCGCTATTCTCGCCAGCACTAAAGTAAGATACGATCGCTCAATTCTCATTATTGACCAAGCTCCGCCCTCTCAAATGGGCTTGATATTAAAGGTTAGAAAGTTGAATGTTGAAGGTTAAGATTTTTTGCTCTTTTCCTATGAACTAGGCAAAGCAAGCACCACTTAACGTTCTTGTGCTAGTCGAGCTTTCGCTTGCTGCCAAAGAGCTTCTAATTCATCTAAGGTATAGTCAGAAAGGGGTCTATCCGCCGCTGCTTCCATTTTAATTAACCGTTGTATAAATCGATGATTAGTTCCTTGCAACGCTTCTGATGGATCGAGGTCGTGCCAACGGGCAATATTAATGAGAGTAAATAGTAAATCTCCTAGTTCTGCCTGTTGTTCGACTTGATCTTTTTGCTCGATCGCTTGTTGAAATTCCGCTAACTCTTCGTTAAATTTAGCCCAGACGCCCTCTACATTCTCCCATTCAAAGCCAGCCGCCGCGGCTTTTTGAGAAATTTTCATCCCTGCCATCAAAGGAGGTAGTGTACGGGCATAACGAGTAAGTTTGCGGCTGAGTAACTGAGCTTCAGGGTGGGTTTCTCCTTTTTCTGCCGCTTTGATTTGTTCCCAGTTTTGATGAACTTCGTCTGCATCTCGCACTTCGACATCCCCAAAAACATGAGGATGACGGCGAATTAGTTTTTGGGTAATGCCTTGAGCGACTTCTTTGAGGGTGAAATTTCCAGCTTCACTGGCAATTTGCGCTTGAAGAACCACTTGCAATAACAAGTCTCCCAGTTCTTCTGCGATCGCATCTTGATCTCCACTCCCAATTGCATGAACGACCTCATAGGCTTCCTCAATGACATAAGGAGTCAGGCTTTGGGGCGTCTGAGCCAAATCCCAGGGACAGCCCCCCGTGGGCGATCGCAACTGGGCAACAACATCAATCAGTTGTTGCAGCGCTTCTAAAGCAGATACTGGGATACTCAACTGATCGGGTTCCTGGGAGGTAGACATAAAAGAAACTCAACAACCACTTAACGATTCTGGTTTCAATTCTTATACAGGATTTAAAAATTTCTCTAGCCTACCGCAGCTAAATCACACTTTTATAGCAACGCACACATGGGTTAGGACATTATATTTGGCTTGGAATGGAACTCCTTAACAGGGAATAGGGAACACAAAAGTGTCCTAACAATTGTGGCGACTGCTATACCTGTTGTGTTGGGAAGATGTTTGCTGCGAGTCGTAGATTTGCAGGTTGATCGCTAAGCTTGAGAGAAGGGTAAACTCTGAGTGGTGGGTGATTAGAAATCAATTTCCACCTCCTTAAGCCAACCTTTGTACTGTTATGCAATGGCTTGTAAGTAGTTTGCTAGAGGAAGTGAAGACAGTTGAGGCATTGGATGGTTCGGCTTGCTATTTTCCGCTAGCTAATGGACGCTATGAAGTCAAACCCGGTTTAATTCCTTTTGGTTCCTGCTTGGGTAACGAGCCAGCCGATCGTCAAGTCTTTCAAATTGACGATAACTTTGTACATTATCGTCAGGCTAAACTCCTAGCTCGTACTGAACGGTTGAGCAAGTATTATCAAACCTGCAACTACTCTGCTGCTGTTGCTGGTGCGATCGCTCATTTCATCATTGAACGCCTCACCCAAGAACACCCTCAACACTTTCAGGCAGAACGGTTAACGAATGCTAATCTAACACTGCACAGCCAACTCACTGGAGAAACCCTGTATCTAAATGCAAACTGGCAGTTACAGCACGTCCAGAGCCAGAATAGTCCCCTATGTGTACCTTACGCCTCAACCTTAGATGCTCTAGCAGTGCAAGTTCAAGAAGACTTTGCCGTTGTCTGCCGTTCACCCAATAAGGCAAACTGGCTTAGTGCCATTCATTTGTGCTATCCCAATCACTGGGCAGCCGAAGAAAAAATTGGCAAAGACTTTGCTACAGTACACGCACCTGTAGCCAATATGGAAAAAATCAACCGTCGGGCAACAGCCATGGTTCACACCATGATTGTCCGGGAACCCATGGTAAGGTTTGCTTGGGGATTGAGTACCGATACCAGGCTGAACCATCATCCCGAACCGCCCCCTGATGTGCCAATCAATCAGTGGCAGGGTCGAAGTTTCAACCGGGAATGCCCCCGACTCTACTTACGAATTGAGCGGCAGGTGATCTGGGGATTACCGGAGTACGAAGCCGCTTTGTTCACGATTCGGACTTACTTTCGGGACTGTAGTGCGATCAAAAAAGATCCCATTTGGCGCTCTCAGTTATATTCTGCGATTGAATCTATGACACCCGAATCGCTGGCTTATAAGAGATTAACGCAGAGCAAAGCTAGCATTCTGGCATGGCTCGACGAAGTGAAAACTCTTTGAAGCTGATGTGCATCCAACATGGGATAGTCCTCTCCGCCAGCTTCCCCTGCTTCTCCACCTCGTAGAAGAAATCATTTCTTGGATCTAGACCGAGAAGAAGTGCGTTTGCGAGTCGTAGGTTTGCGGCTTGACTTCCTCTGGGAACGCTTGAAAGCTGTGCTTGTCCAGTCGCTGACAGAATGAATCATTGCCCCAAGTTCCAAGCCGACAAAGAGGGCAATCCACTCAGCCCGATAGTCAATTACCAATCGCGCCACGTCTTGATAAAAGCTCGACCAACTCCAAGGAACGTCCCGAAATAACTGAATCACGCCTAAAACGAGGATTCCTACTACAACGAACCAAACCGCTAGATAAAGCACCCGCACGACTGTCCCAATCAAAGGGCCGTGAGAGAAAAGTGATCGATGGCGCATAACCTTTTGGTAGGGTATCCAAATCCACCGCAGCCATCCCCAACGCTTGAAGGGTCGCGATTTCAGGTCTAAATCTGGGCTAAACATCAGCCCACTAAAGAGAAACCCGCCTGAAACAATTAACGCTAAATCGCCACTGCGCGTCGTTGCTAAGGTCAAACCCGTCACTACTGGCAAGCTCCAGAGCGTTATGCGATCGTGTGTTTGACCTGAGGGCATATTTTTAGATTTTGTGTGGTTTTTTTCTGTTAGTCTATGTTATGATAGCGAGAGCGGGCGGTTAGCTCAGTTGGTAGAGCGCCTGCCTTACAAGCAGGATGTCACTGGTTCGAGTCCAGTACTGCCCATTTTTTTCTGTACGTTCGCAGATTATATGTCGCGATTCGCCCATTAGTGTCGTTTTTAGTAAATCCATGCCAAAAATCGCAAATTAATGTCGGTTGTTCTCTGTAATTAACTATTCGCAAATTAACGTCGCTGTTTGTGGAGAATAACCTCATATTTTTACTTAAAGTGAATAATATTCAGTTTGTGAGTTGTAAGGCAGGCGCTCCTTTCAACCCTCCCTTGTTAAAATTGCAGTACTTCGTATTGTAGTTTCCTATGCTTTTCAACCCACCCTGTTGCGGGAGGGTTGATGAAACCACTGTTGGGGCGCGATAACTAACAATATACTAACCTTTCAACCCACCCTGTTGCGGGAGGGTTGATGAAACTAAGCTGAGCCATGTGAAGGGATAACTTCGATAATTGCTTTCAACCCACCCTGTTGCGGGAGGGTTAATGAAACCCAAGCTCCCTGACTCCATCCACATCGAAAAACCGTAATCTTTCAACCCACCCTGTTGCGGGAGGGTTGATGAAACGTCACAGCAGCTAGTTGAAAAATTCCGACAGGATCTTTCAACCCACCCTGTTGCGGGAGGGTTGATGAAACCGCGCCCGCTGAAACCCTTGTCTACACAAGCTGACAAATACATTACTGTCGGCTAATTTTAAATACCTCGTTTCAGCTCTTTCTCTGAGGAGAACGCTGATGGGTGTAAAAGTCTCAAACCAAGACTAGACAAGAGTTTTGAAGAATTGACGGCACTCCGGGGATTTGACCACCGCTTTGACCCGTCAAAAAAAATTAGGGAGGGTTCCCCCGGCGAAGGGGGTGATTCAGTAGCCACCACCTCGTTGCAGCCACCCGTGTGACTGCCCCGCACCCTTGTTACCAAGGGCTAGTGCTTGTCAGGCATTACTCATGATTGCTGGGAGCGCACCTCTCCTACTCTCTGATGTTTAGAGATAAGATTATCTCCAGGAATACCAGAGGTAAGATTTCCCGTCTGCAAAGACGTATAGAACAGACGGCAGCATCAGAGCGGGCAGCTACCAGGGTCAGAAAGCAAGACAATCTTCCGATAGTCAAACTAACCCATTTTTCACCTACATTGGCTCCGAAGAGCGTGAAGGGTCGGCGCTATTATCTTTCTATCATATTTTCAAGGTTCAGTATCTTCGCCTAGCTTAAGGAATCTAGCGGGCATGGTAGGCAGCGATCGCTAAATCTCTTGCTTTTTCTTCTGGACTGCCTCGAATTGGTTGTTGTCCGATTTCAATGGCAATTCCAACTTTTGCTGCACTCTCATGAATGCATTGGCTTAATCTGCCGTAGCTCCAGCGGTGGACACTTGCACGATACTGCTTGGCGTACTTTTGCTGACCTTCCTTGTAACCCGGAGCTTTTTGCTCAGCTCTGGCTTGAACTTCGCTCTCAACTATCTCTCGTATATCACTGAGTTTGGGCAAAACAATACTGCCAGCTTGATAAGTTTTTGCGATCGCAACAATCGCCTTTGCCAGGAGTCTGTCAACATACTGTCCTAACTCGGATTCCCCAAATTCGTTGGATGCGCCCCGTTTCTGAGCTTTATGTCGTTGGTCGGATAACGATTGCTGCTGCTGTCGCCGACGGGTCAGTAGCTTGTAGTTGTCACCGAGTAGCTGTTTGACATTGCGATACGCTAGAACTTTTCCCTTTGTCACATCTACCACAGATACTGTTGCTGGCTTTTCCAATCCAAAGCTGACTCCTACAAGGATTGAAGGCTGACCTTGATATAAAGGCTTACTAGGACGAGGAAAGGTGTTATTGAGCCGTTGTCGCTCAGAGTATTTACGCTGGAGACGCTCTTGCTGTTTTTCATTCAGGTCGCCCTTTTGTTCCTTATTGCGAATCTCCTTATCAACAGCAGCAATTTTTTCAGAACGAATTAATTCTGTTCCTTGAGCTGTCCATGCTCTAGTATCAATAGAACAATGAAGAGTCAGACGATGGACATTCCAAGGAAAACCTTTCTCCTTGCCTTCTAACCAAACCAGACGTGCTGAGCAGAGGGTAAACAGCCCAGTATGATACTGCCCTTTGTCATCGTGGTCGATTTGCCAGTCTTCTAAGAAACGCTGGAACCAGTGAAGTTGACGGCGATCGCAGTAAATTTCAAAGGGATACTTGCCCAAGCAGTTAAACTTTACACAGATTCGACCTTTTTCATTTTTGAACCAAGTCAAATATGTATTGCTTCCATAATTTATGGGAAATGGTACAGAACTAGATTTTCTCAAGAGCGCTGCCTGCCAAGCTGCGGCTTCATCTTCATCTTTAGGAACGTTGTGATTAGCAATTTCCAGGGCTTCCAGCCACTTTTGTCCCGTCAAATCTCTGCCCTTGGGTATCCGACTTTTTAGCTGCTCCTTGAGACGTTCGATTCCTATTTCTGTTTGGCGTCGTCTGTGAGCCAATTTTTCTGGGTCTTCCTCAACCTCACTAACTTGACAGTCATTTTTCAGGAGATAGGTAAGGGCGCAACGCCTGAGAGAATCTTTTGTCTTTCCGTAACTGTCAAATAATTGATTAAACACTGTAGAGGGCGGTCTGTTAGCGTTACCTTTTTTAGTCTTCTTTCTCTTGGGAGGCTGATTCTGTTTGGAGTCAGACTGAGTGGCAACCTGGGTCAGAATTTGGCTAGCTTTAGCCCGGATTACTTCTAAACTACAACCGCTTTCTTGCTCCAGTTCACCATCGCTCTTTAGAATCGAAAGCCAGCGTTCTTTCCCTTCTATTTGGCGCTGTCGCTTCTGCTGTAGGGCAAGCCAGGAGTTGTACATATAGTCTACAAGAGTACTCGCTGAATAGTAGAAACGACCGGGTTGACCAGCAAAGCAAGGGTTGGTTTTGAGGGAGCTACATAGTGTATCGACTACTCCCGTAGGCAGCTTGCCCTTTTGCATCCATGTCTCGAAGTCAGGATGTTTTCCTAGTTGCTCCAACAATTCATTAATCAAGGGTGTGTTTTTCTTCTCCATCAACTCCCACAGGTGTCGGAGGGTTTCTTCAGGAGCAACTAGCCGACATTGAATGGTGATAAAGCTCATAGAATTACGCAGCCCTGATGTGTGAGAAAAAATCGTTGTAGCGATTGCTCTTGAAGGCATCGCGCTCTTAAGTGATCGCTTAATGGTTGACCACTATCGAGCGATGAAACCCATTCCCATTACCGTTTTTGTATTGCCCAGCAGAAGCCTCAAAGGGTTCAACTGTTAAATGCTTACCCACTGCGTTTGAGATTAGCTCCATTAAAGCTCTTGTCCGCGCCGCAAAAAATCCCTCGAAATCATCGCGGCGTAGCATGGTAGGGTCAATAGCGTGCGATCGCAACATGTCATCGAGTCTTTCTGGCGATGTTCCTTCCCTCTCCAACTGTCTCAGGTAAACCGAAGGGGCTTTCGAGCCAATTTTTTTATTTGTTTTCGCTGACAAGGGCGTGCGATTGACCAAGCTGTTGTATTTTTTGGGGTCAATGCCTTGCTTTGTACACCAGGATACTGGGAAGATGTGGTGCGACTCAACTCGTTGCTTAAAATACACTACGTCGTTAATTTCTTCCCCCGTATTCCAATCAATTGCCCCTTCTTTCCGTAACAAAGCTGACAAACCTTGGTACACAGCGCCATAACGCTTCCTGACACTGAGCAGCCGCTCTACCGAAAAATCGGCATAAATAATAGTACGAGGCACCAGTATCGGGCTTCTGCCTGATAAAAAGATTGGCACTTCCAATAAGTCATCACAGACTCGCGTCTCTGCCGCACGGGAATACATTTCTCCAAACATGCCTGTCCACAGCCAACGGCTTAATCCACAACGAACCCGTTGAGAATCCGACTGCTCTCCCAGTACCGTTAAAATTGCTGCCAAAGCAACTAATTGGATAGGGTAAGCTACGTCATTAGCGTCAAAGATTTTCTGGCTGTACAAAAACCGAGCCGCTTCCTCGAACCCTCTAGTCACGGGGTCTGCCCAAGTCGTATAGTCTTGGGTAGACAGCTTCAGGACATCGGAACGCCGACAGCTAATGGCGGGAACTTTATCCCGGTTCTTACTCTCACGGAGGAAGGATTTTCGGCGGGTGTAAGTGACAACCAAGGTAACGGCTTGCAGAAAATCAGTATTCCTCAAATGGCGTAGGACTTTGAAGGACTTGAGGTGAGTTTCTCTGTGTTTCCAGTCATCTCTCAAGCTGAAGTTGTCGGCACAGTAGCTGGCACTCATTAAGTCGAAACAAGTCAAGTCGCACCCGGAGGTGTTAGTGTCCTCGAAAACTTGGCAAACTGCCTGTTTCGGCAAAGAGTCTCGCAGTTGAATTACTGGCAACTGATAATGCTCAAACTTTTTGAGGACTTCCAGCTCAAACGTATCCAGAAGTTTAAGCTTTTTGTGATCGTAGTGCCAGAACTGGGAATACTCACTTCTCCATTGGGAGAAGGAGAATATTTTTGACAACGGGAACAGTCCGGCTAAAAATTCTTGTTGTGGGGTAGAAGCATCAATGAGTTCACCACTAAACGTTTGTAGTTTTTTTGATTCAGGTAAGGCAACAATGGCTTCTGCTCGGTCAGTGTCACAGTCGAGCGCGGTTTCAATATCCAGGTAATACCAGTGATGGCTTATCTTGTTGCTGTTTGAGTCTTTAACCAGGACAGGTTGCTCGGATAGCAGCACCAGGAACAGAGTGGTTAAACGCTGCTGTCCATCCAGGATTAATAAGCTGGGGGCTAGCGGTTGTTGTAGGAGAGTGCCATCAACTGGGCGGGGTTTGAAGCGGACGTGAGAGTTTTCTTGCTGGAGTAGCATAACTGCACCAATGGGATAAGCCAGAGAGATGCTGGATAAGAGCCGACGCACGCGAGAGTCATCCCAAACCCAATCTCGCTGGAAATCCGGGAGTTGGATTCTGCAATTCTTGATGTCTTTGAGGACATCGAGTAGGGGGTATTTGGTGATGTCAAAGGTGCTGATGGAGTTCATCGTCTAGCTCATAAGTGGTCGCAGTCTTTACTAACCATAAAGCGGTTAATTTTCAGCGGATTAGCTGTAACTGCAAAACCTATCCTCAGGCTAGGTTTTTGTGTAGAATTGCTAATTTTCTATTGACTTTCGTCAGGAAAGATGAATTGAAACCATTCTTCTGGAATGTCTTGATAATTTTCCAGGAGCAAATCTGCCAGCTTGAGTTTGAGGCAAGGATACGTACCGGGACGCCGATAGTTTTCTCCTCTGGCAAACCAACGAGTTACGGTGCCGATGGTGCAGTGGCAGATGGCAGCCACTTGTTCATAAGTCACGTCCCATTTGGTTAGGAAGGTTCGAGGCGAGATTCCGAGTTGAGTTTGAGCAAGGCGTTCAATCAACTCTAGTTCGCTTTGTCCGAGTGGGCGGGGATTACTCATAGAAATTTTCTTCATCTAGCGGTTCGAGGTCTTCTTCCCAAGCTGTGTCGGCTGTACAGAAACGACGGCTGTAGGAATCGGGGTCGAGGAAAATCAAGTATTTCCATGCCCACTGATTGCGATGGTGGGCAAAGGCATAAAAGCGCCCAATTATGACACCTGTATCGGTGTTGTCTGTGTCAGATGGCAGTTTCCACTTGATGTGATCGCCATACAGAAATTTGGGCATTGCTGTGCCATCTGGAAAGTCAGCGGGAAGTCTGACCGATGGCGGCGGTTCATCCAGACTGATTAGTGGCAAGTTGAGAGTCACGATTAGGTTAAGTCAATCTTTCTGCCAAAGTAGCACATCAGCTACTAATAAGCTACATATTGGCTAATAATCTTCAAAGAAGAGACGCTCAAGTGTACGATGAAGGCGGTTTGGATGAAATAGAACTTGTGAGCAAAAGAGTTTTCCTCACTCTGCCTGATTTGGTTTATGAAAAGTTGGAGCGGTGGGCGAACTTCCAAGGAAGACCTGTCGCAAATTTGGCTGCGTACATTGTGGAGAAGGCTATGGAGGAAGCAGAAGCAGAGGGTAAGATTCCGCCACCACCAGAAAAGCAACCTCCAGCCGAGAAAGGCTAGAGGTTAGGGGAGTACTGCGCGATTGGCTTTGCCAGCTCCCAAAGAGCGATAGCGATGCCAGAAGAGCGTTTGGGATTCCCCTGAAAATTTACGCAAAGCTATTAGGCAACTGGATAGCGACTTGGTGTTGCTGGGTCGGCTGGATGCGATCGCAAATATAAATTAACTCAACATAGGTCAATGCGGGCTGAAGGGGGAGAACTATTTCCGGAAATAGTTCTCCCCCTTCCTTTAAGGGAAAGGTAGCGTACTTCTTCCCAGTCGTCACGTAACGGCTGAAGTTATTACGATTAAAAACTTCTCACATTGGAAGTGGGCACTTCCTAAAGCTTGATACGCTAAAAGCAAATGCGATGTTGCTATTGCCAATGTCTGAGCCAATCTTTCAAGACCGCCCCACTGTTGCTTTATTACACTGGCTGGTACGAGGAGAAACATTAAAGCAAAATCTAGTACGAGCCGTGCGGTTGTGGGTTTGGTTGCGATCGCTTTACGGTGGCGAACGAGATGAACTCTTCCTCTCTAACTTGCCTGACTCCTTTACTTATGCGGTTTGGCGGACTCAATTTTTTCCTCCAACCCATTTGACAGGAGAGGCGAAACCGCAACATCGAGATTCAATGTGTCCCTGCAATAAGACAACTGCCGATTGGTTGTTTGACCCCATCCGAGGTATACCTGCTGATATCTGGAAAGCATCCTTCTGTGAATACAGCGGTCTTCCAGAGACAGAGTGGAAAGCCCTATTGCAAGAGTATCCTTTTAAGCGCACGCGGCGAATGCTCAGTGCTGACTTAAAAAATCTCGAAGAATTGGGCTGCTTGAAGCGAGTTGGTCAAGCTTATCAGCGGGTGCCAATTTTGCCGAAACGACCACTCTTCAATCAAGCCGATCGCACAGCTAATAGTGATGTTAGCTTGATTACCCTGTTTCAAGCCCTTGATATTGAACGACTGACGCTGTTGTACCCAGAAGTTGCGCCAATTGCCGAAGAATTGTTGGAGTCCCAGCAGCAGCAAGGAGGACGCCGCGTCTTCTTTCATCTCGATTACGTGGTGCCAGAAGAAAGGCGGGATGCTGTTGTTGATGACCACCAAAAAGACTTGCAAGATTTATGGAGTGCAACTCAAACAGTTCCGGTGCAGTTTATCTATCACAGTGCTAGTCTCAAGCAGAAGAAAGAATGTCTGGTTTATCCAGTTTGTATCTACTATTGGCAACGGGCAAAGTATTTGTGTGCCTATGGTCGCCGTCCCGATGGGGATATTAATTGGTACAATTATCGACTCGATCGCATTGAAAAACCTCTCAAGTCTTTGGCTTGGTCGGATAAGCGAGTTCCTGCACTGCTCAAGCAACAGTATAAGGCAGGAAAGCTAACGCCAGAAACAATTCAAGACCAAATGGAAGAAGCTTGGGGCTTTGATTTCTACTTACCTTCCCAGCTAGTGCTATTGCGGTTTGACCGCGACTTTCATGACCGCTATATTGAAGGGTCATTTCGTCACAACACGTTTGAACAGATTACTTATGAGCAAGCCATTCGCTTGATTCAAACTCAGACAAATACTTCCCAGGAGCAACAGTTATTGTTGACTATTTTAGAAGCACGTCCGAAAACAGATGCCTACTATCAAGTGTTCTACCGTGTGGGCGATCGCAATGTGATGATGCGGCTGCGTGCGTGGCGTCCTCGTGTGGAAGTGTTCCTGCCACTGGAGTTGCGGCAGTCGGTATCTGAGGATGTATATCAAGAATGGCGACTCTATGCCCAGGATAAGAATTAGTTTATGCGAACGACACCAACTTCACAACTCACTGAACGTTTTGAGGAGGCATTAATTTTTGCCCACCAACTTCACAAACAGCAAATCCGCAAAGGTAGCGGTGTTCCTTATATTGCTCATCTTTTAAGTGTTACTGCCCTCGTTTTGGAAGCAGGAGGAAACGAGGATGAAGCGATCGCAGCGTTACTTCATGATGCCGTGGAAGACCAGGGAGGGGCTGCTACCCGCGAACAAATTCGCCAGCGCTTTGGGGACATCGTCACGGAAATTATTGATGGGTGTACTGAGTCGGATACAATTCCCAAACCTCCGTGGCAAGAGCGCAAACAATCTTACCTGGAACACTTACACCATGCTTCTCCTGCGGTGTTACGGGTGTCCCTTGCTGATAAGCTACACAATGCTCGGTCACTTTTGGCGGATTACTATCAACAGGGTGAGTCCATTTGGACACATTTTAAGGGGGGTAAGGCAGGGACGTTATGGTTTTATCGCTCTTTAGTTCAGATGTTTCAGGAACGCAGCACGAGTTGGCAGGTGCAAGAGTTGGAGCGAGTGGTGACGGAACTGGAGCTAGTCAGCAATATAGAGGGTTA